>NZ_JBICHO010000264.1:0-2673 GCF_043100905.1 Rhodopirellula sp. JB055
GTAGAACGAGGTAAGCAAACCGACGAACGCCATGTTCGATTTTTACACACCCAGATTCAGCAAGACATGCATTGTTCTGCACTGCTTGCGAAGACGCAGTTTGGATCCGATGAGCTTCGTGAGGCAGTGAATCAATCGAGCTCTCCCGTTCAAACTCAAGTGCTCTGGGTCAAATGGTTCGCCCAGCGCGACCCAAATGGAGCCTCGCGTCCTATCACAAGGTCGCCAACCGACCGCTTGATCATCTCGAGGATCGAGGAAGGCCGGAGGAGATACCAAAGAAACAGGTAAACAGATTTGATTCGGCAACCAAACGTGTCACCGGAAAACTCCGTGGCCTCCTTCGACGACAGGGATGACTGGTTGTCGAGCGTCCGAACCTGTAGTTCGGTGGTCTCCCACAGAGTCCAGTCTGAATTCACTGCGAAGGGGCAACGCTGTTTCTGAAGATCGCTTCGGCAAGTCAGCCTTGTTGGGCGACTAGTCGTCCAGTGGCATGACTTCCGATTTTCGGATGTGGACGATGCTGCCGGGGTCGTGTTGTTGGAATGCGAAGTGGCCGGGCCCGTAGGTCTTTTCAAAGTCCATGTATTCGTACAACTCGTTGCCATCGACGGTGATCTTGATGCGCGTCATGTCGCGTCCGCGCCAGTTGTCGTCTTTGACTTCGATCTCGTAGGTGAACCAGGTGTCTGGTTTGACCAACTGCGGGTACACATGGCAGAAACCATACAGCGAACCGGTGCGGATTGGGTCGGTGTGTGTGCTGTCGACTTGGGCTTCGTAACCATCCATGAAACCGGGTTTTCGAGTCGTGCGGAAGTAAACGCCCGAGTTGCCGCCGTCGTTGATTTTGACTTCCGCGCGGTAGCGAAAGTTCTTGTACGGGCCCGTTGTGTTGACCAACATCGACACTCCTCCGGTGCCTTTGATCACGCCATCAACCACTTCCCATTTGCTGTCGTCTCGTCCGACTTTCTCCCAGCCTTCCAGCGATTCACCATCGAACAGAGTTGTCCACTTGGCTGACTCGTCGGCTTTCGCATTGTCTTCCCCTGAAACACTGAGGCCTGCAAATGAAACGGACAGTGCAAGGGCGAGCCCCATCGGATAGCGGAGCGAATGAACAAGGTTCGTCATGTTGTTTCTCTGATGTGACAGAATTGGAAAGACAACTTGCCTGAGACGCGTTGTCGAGCAGGCCGATGTCGAATGATTAAAACTACCGCGGTTGCGTTTGTCCATGGACAGCGGGGCGAACGCGAAGCAAGCAGGCGGGATTCATTAGGGAAATCGAGTCTCCTTGGTATTTCTGGCTTTATTGGTAGACAACCGGGGCTAACGCCGAATGGCTGATGTGGTTGTTCTCGAAGCCTTCTGTTAAGAAACTTCGCGACGTTGCGTTGGATTTTTTTGTCAGCCGCACATTCCGACTGGCTACCGCGAACATTCGAGCGGCGACCTCAACTGTTGGCCGGTGGCTCGGTGACTTTTTCCAATGGTTTGCCGCAACAACGAAATTCGGGTTCGCAGCCCTCGCAGTCGCAGCCTTTGGTCACATGAATCTCCATCTGGCAGTTCACGCATCGGTACATGTCGCCGACTTGAGGTGAGTCTTTTGAAACGGACATGAGAGGTCTCCTTTGTAAAGTGGTATCGATCCCGATCATCGCGTGATCGGATTTCACTCGACGATGACAGCGATTTGTGCGCCGAGCAGATGTTCAGGTTCGAGCCAGTTCCATTTTTTGCCCGCAGCTGCATTTTTCGCTCGCAAGGGAAGTCAGAAACCCTCTCGTCGGCATGCGATTTGATTCACTCTGAGTGGATGTCCATTGAACTCCAAGCGGTGTGCTTGGATGGAGGCTTGAACGTTTGAAATGGCTGGGGCAGCGTCGGAATTGCCCGTTGATTCGCCATAGCAACGCGATCGGCCAGATCCAATCCGCGGCTGTCTCGAAGATGAGAGGAAACACTCACGTGATCCAGCGACCCAGCCTGGCTGATTTGAATTCGTATTGGTTGGCCACCAACTATCTGTCCGCCGCTCAGATTTATCTGCGCGAGAATCCTTTGCTGCAAGAACCGCTGCGCCCGGACCACATCAAGCCTCGGTTGCTAGGACACTGGGGGACGTGTCCCGGTATCAATCTCATCACCACGCACTTGAACCGGTTGATTGTGAACCACGACCAACCAACGTTGCTCATCGCGGGACCGGGGCATGGGGCACCCGCGGTGCTCAGCAATCTATTTTTGGAAGGTTCGCTCGGTGAACGCTATCGCGAATATGAACGTGATGGAGAGGGAGCGAAAAATCTGGTGCGTGATTTTTCTTGGCCCGGCGGTTTCCCGAGTCACCTGACGCCAGCCACGCCGGGGACGATTCACGAAGGTGGCGAGTTGGGCTATGCGTTGGCGACTGCATTTGGTGCGGCGATGGACAACCCTGACTTGTTGGTGGCGTGCATTGTCGGCGATGGCGAAGCAGAAACTGGACCGACCGCTACCGCTTGGCATTTAACGAAGTACCTCAATCCAAAACGCGATGGTGCGGTGTTGCCGATCGTTCATTTGAATCAATACAAGATCGCCAGCCGTACGATCTTCGGCGCGATGTCTGATGAAGAGCTGCGAGATCTCTTTCATGGCTACGGCTATGAACCGATCCTG
>NZ_JBICHO010000265.1:0-8174 GCF_043100905.1 Rhodopirellula sp. JB055
TCTGACAGTCCGGGGCTCTAACCAATTGAGCTACCGCGCCTGGAAGAGACAACCAAATCGTTTGAAAACACGGCTCGGAATCTTCTTCGAAGGCTCACAGTGGGATGAAGAAAGTCTCATCTCCGCTGCGATGGGGTGGAGTATATCTATGCTCGGATTGCTTGCAAGGCCGGTCTGAGGGGTCGTCGAAAATTTTGTTTGGCGCCCCCTGAATCAAGTGGTTTTGTGCCGGTTCTAGCGGTCAGTCCTTGCGTGATTCTCGCATCTGAAGGTTTCTACTTCGCAAGCCGGCGTTCTATCCGACGAACGGAACACTCCGAACTAGATTTGATGACACGTACCCCGTGAAACACATGCAATCGAGAGTTCCGCCATGGACGCTTTCCTGCTCGCCTTTTCAATCGTCGAATATTTCTGGGATTGTTGGTTGGAGTTGAAGCTTTACTTCTTTCACCTGACAAAATTCCAGTGGATGCTGCTTTCCATCGCTTCCGTGCTGAGTGGATTTCTCTGCTTACGCGGAGACAGATTCCGTATCTGAGCGGAAGGTTGCTCCCGATCACTGACCTTGAAACGCGATCATCCAAATTAAAAAAGCGAAGCCGCCGAGTTGTTCGGCGAGCTTCGCTTTTTTTGTGGACCTTAAGCGAGTAGTTCGCGAACGACACGAGCTTCTTCCACACCCGTCAAACGCTGGTCCAGCCCTTGGAAGGGGTAGGTGAACCGTTCGTGATCGATTCCCATCTGGTGCAGAATCGTCGCGTTCAAGTCGCGAATGTGAACACCGTCGCGGACAATGTTGTAGCTGAACTCATCGGTCTCACCGTGCACGACTCCTTGCTTGATCCCGGCACCTGCCATCCAAATGGAGAAGCACTTGGGGTGGTGGTCGCGGCCGTAGTTCGTTTTGGTCAGTGCGCCCTGGCAGTAAATCGTGCGGCCAAATTCGCCGCCCCAAACGACCAGGGTATCGTCCAGCAATCCACGTTGCTTCAAATCAGTGAGCAAGCCGGCCGACGGTTGATCGGTGTCGCGGCATTGATTGGGAAGGTCCTTGGGCAAGGCTCCGTGTTGATCCCAACCGCGGTGGAAAATTTGTGTGAAGCGAACGCCGCGCTCTGCCATCCGCCGGGCCATCAAGCAGCAGTTGGCGAAGGTGCCGGGTTTCTTCACATCGGGGCCGTACAGATCGAGCACGTGCTGCGGTTCGTCACTCAGGTCGGTGAGTTCTGGCACGCTGGTTTGCATCTTGAACGCCATTTCGTACTGAGCGATCCGGGCTTCGGTTTCGGGATCGTGCCAGCGATCGAGCGTGTTGCGATTCAGTTCCGCCAGGGTGTCGAGCATCCGGCGACGCACGCCGGAGTCGATTCCGTCCGGGTTGGACAGGTAAAGCACTGGGTCGCCCGCACTTCGCAAGGCCACGCCTTGGTACTTGCTAGGCAGGTAGCCGCTTCCCCACAGTCGGTTGTAAAGCGCTTGAGCCTGTTTGCGACCGGTCCAGGAGGCGGTCATCACGAGGAACGCGGGAAGGTCTTCGTTTTCGGTCCCCAGTCCGTAGCTCAACCACGAGCCCAAGGACGCTTTGCCGGGAAGTTGATTGCCGGTGCAGATGTACGTGATCGCGGGATCGTGGTTGATCGCTTCGGTGTACATCGATTTGACCAGAGCGATCTCGTCAACTTTCTTGGCCATGTGCGGGATCAGTTCGCTGGCCATCGTGCCGTTGGCACCATGCGGGCTGAACTTGTAGATGCTCGGCGCGATCGGAAAGCGAGATTGACCACTGGTCATCGTGGTCAACCGTTGCCCTTGCCGGATTGACTCGGGCAAGTCTTTGTCAAACCAATCGGCCATTTCTGGTTTGTGATCCCACATGTCCATTTGGCTGGGAGCACCCGACATGAACTAGTAGATCGCTCGCTTGGCCGCCGGTTCATGGTGGGGCAACCCTGGTTGGCCGGGGACGCCAGGGCCGGACGGACCTGCGGGAGGCGTGGCAATCGAAACCGATTGGCTGTCGGCAGCGCGAGCCATCCCGGGCATCGAAGCCAGGGCGGCGGCACCCAGTCCCGCGGCCGCGCGGGAAAACAGCGATACGCGGGTCCAGTGTTGCATGCGTTCTTTCAGAACCCACGACATCAACGGGGACTGCGTCAGCGAGTTCCAATCTTCGCAAGGGAATTCAGAGCGACTCATTTGCAAACCACCTCGTCCAAGTTCAAAAGGGTATTCATGACGACAGTCCATGCGGCCAGTTCAGGATCGGGGGCTCCGACCAATTGCCGTGCTTCCTCGAGTTGGACCGAGTAGTGTTCCGTTAGATCCGCCAGCAAGCGTTCCAGAGATCGCAGTTCGCTGGTTTCGATCGGACGCAGCGTCACGCGTTGGAATGCGGACTGAATTCGTTTGCGAGAGATCGCTTCCCAGTCCGATGGATCGGGAGTCGGTGCAGCGGTGATCTCATCGGCCATGGCTCGAGCGGCCGCCATCGCTTGCGTTTCATTGAGCAACAGCAACGCTTGCATCGGTGTGTTGGTTCGTTCGCGACGCGCGGTGCAGGATTCACGACTTGGTGCATCAAACGTTGACATGACCGCCGGGGCACTGGTGCGTTTCCAAAACGTGTAAACGCTTCGTCGCACGGTTTTGTCGCCTTCATCGGGGACGAAGTTGGCGGTGTTGCTGTCGGTGTAACCCACCGCTGCCCAGAGCCCTGCGGGTTGGGGTGGTTTCACTCCTGGGCCGCCGCGCTCAGCGACCAGCAATCCGGAAATCGCCAGCATTTGATCTCGAATCGTTTCCGCGTCCAGGCGGAATCGTGGGCCACGTGCGTAATAGCGGTTGCTTGGGTCGACCGCCAACATTTGACGGGTCGCGGTCGCGTCGCGGCGATAGGTTTCAGTCATCACCAATCGTTTCATCATCTCCTTCACGTTCCAACCGCTATCGCGAAAATCGAGGGCCAGTTCATCTAGCAATTCAGGGTGGGAAGGCAAATGCCCTTGGCTGCCAAAGTCTTCGCTGCTTTTGACCAACCCATGGCCGAATAGTTGTTGCCAGAATCGATTGACGGCGACTCGAGCGGTCAGCGGGTGCTCGTCGAGAAGCAACCACTGAGCCAATCCCAATCGGTCGTTGGGGGCACCTTCGGGGAATTCAGGCAGGAAGCCAGGTACGGCTCGTTCCACCTTTTCACCAGGAGAATCATAGAGGCCACGTTCCAAGATGAACGCGTCACGTGGGGTGGCCGTTTCTTTCCAAACCAACGTCGTGGGAATTTGTTCGTTGATCTTGTCTTGCATCCCCCGCATGCCGTCTCGCATGTCATTGAGTGCGATCCAGCGTGGGTGATCGCAAACCACTTCTCGGTAGAACGCTCGCGCGGCTCGCCAATCCAAACTCGGGGACGCTTCGTTTTCCGTGGGGGCGGGCAAGGATGCCAATCGTTCCGTCAACGGTTCGGCGAACTGCACGCTGGGCGAGTTGATTGCAAACGTCAAGGTCGCAGGCCCGCTGCGGTTGACGTGTCGGATGAACAAGTGGTTGTCACCCTTTTTGAGCGGCAGCGTGTGCTGGTTGCTCAGCGGTTGGAATTCGTTGTCTTTCCGCTTGCCGATTTTTTGCTTGGCGATTTCTTTGCCGTTGAGGAACAGCACGCTGCCCTCGTCCGTGCCCAGCATCAACTCAACCGATTGGTCCGATGGCGAATGGATGAGTTGATGAACCACCGACACGCTCGGCGAGTCATCCAGGGTGGGCAATTCGTTGGCAAGAATCGAGACGATGTCCGTACGAGGTTGCCAATTGTGTTCGTTGCCGTCCAGCGTGATGGCTTGGGTGGGATCAAATTCGTTTTGGTCTTCGCCTGCGAATGTTTCGTTCAGGCCTTTGCCAACCTTCTCGATGGGGAGCGGTCCGATCAAATGCGATTCACCCAGGACAATTCGCTGGTCCGCCGGCACTTGGTTCGCGGAAGAGTGCAGTGAGAGAGCAACCTTGCGAAGCATGTGAGCAACGTGCACGGATTCGTAGTGCAGCGAAACTCGGATTTGGCCACTCTCGTTTTCTGAGGCGGGGACTTCGGTTGAGGGGATCACGAACCAGGCCGTTCGGTCGCCGGTGGCTTCGTGACCGCCGACCGCCCAACCGCGGGTGTCGTCGATCTTTACGTCGATCGCGTTGTCCACTGTGAAGATGTCGCTGTCTTGGGCTCGCGTGGCGGTTGCCGAACGGATTGGAATCTTGACCCAGTCCGATTGGTCGTCGGGTCGAGTTTCAATTTTGATCTCGCTGAGCACAGCGTTCTTATTGGACGCGGTGCCGACACGTGGATGTTCTTTATCGGTGATCGCGTGCAGTTGCAGCATTTGCCAAGTGCCCGCTGGCAGAGGCGCGACAATTTGCATCACGTCTTTGGCTGGCGGGGTGCCGTCCCATTCGACGGTGCCATCCTCGTTCCGTTTGAATTTGCCTTGGTTCTTCGTGGTGACTTCCGCGGGCATCAGATTCGCGTGAATTGATTCTTCGGTCGATGCCAGTGATTGTTGCCATTGAAGTTGAGCGGCATCCACCTCCGGTAGCGGCCCTGCCATTTCTCGATCCAGGTCGGCGATGTCGGATGCGATTTGCGAAAGTTCAGCGGATTGTTCTTCGGAGGGAACACGGATCACGGGAGCGTGATCCTTTTTGTTGCCATCCATCGCTCGGCCGTCCAGCGAATTGAAATACGCGGACAGGGCGAAGTAATCTTTTTGAGTGATGGGATCGAATTTGTGATCGTGGCAAACGGAGCATCCCGTGGTTAACCCAAGGAAGATCGTGCCGAACGAGTCGGTGCGGTCAATGACGTTGCGAGCGAAGACTTCATCGTAGATCGAACCGCCTTCGTTGGTCGTTACGTTCAGGCGATTGAAGCCGCTGGCGATCTTGTTGGTCAGGGATTCCGCTGCGTCGGTCTCGGGCAACAAATCACCGGCGAGCTGGCGTGTGATGAACTCGTCGAACGACATGTTTTCGTTGAAAGCATCGATCACCCAGTCTCGATAGGGCCACATCTCGCGGTAGTTGTCCAAGTGCAAACCGTGAGTGTCGCCGTAGCGCACTAGGTCGAGCCAGAATCGGGCCATGTGCTCGCCATAGTCAGGCGTCGCGAGCAATTCTTCCACGTAGTTTTCGTAAGCATCCGGTGCGGGGTCGGACACAAACGCTTCGACTCGTTCCAGCGTTGGCGGCAGGCCGGTCAAGTCCAGCGACACGCGACGGGCGAGTGTTCGGCGGTCGGCGGCGTCGGCGGGAGACAGTCCCAGTGATTGCAGTTCCAAGTCAATCCATTGATCGATTCGATCTCGGGCGGTTGTCTCGCTGGTGTCCTTTGTCGACGGCAGTTCGTGACGGCGAGGCGGTGTGAAGGCCCAGTGCGATTCGTAAACGGCTCCTTCGGCGACCCATTGATTGAGCCGTTTGATTTGCTCGGGCGACAACGGTTTATGGAAGTCCGCTGGCGGCATGATCATGTCGGGATCGTCGGTCTCGATCCGCTCGATCAGCAGACTTGCCTTCCAATCGTCTTGGTCGATGACATCTGCGATCCCTTCTGCGGAATCCAGTCGCACACCGGCTTTTCGGTCATGCTCGTCAGGTCCGTGACAGGCGAAGCAGTTGTCCGAAAGGATCGGACGGATGTCGCGGCCGAAATCGATCTTGGCGGGTTGGGTGGGTTCTTCGGCCCAAACTGAACTGGCCAGGAACAGGGACGCGGCAATCCATCCAAAGGTGCGGCAGCCAAACGTGCGGCAAGACGCGAAGACGTTCCGAATCATCGAGGAACCCAGGCAGGAGGAAGGTTGGGTGGGCGGGATGATCTATCCTACTAACAATGCCAGGATGCTCCAAACCAATAGACTTTGGCGTTTGGGCGTTGTTGGGGTCGCCTTTTGCCTCGGTGTGTTGGGTATGGAGCAATGAAGTTCCCTCGTTTCCTGCCAAGGGACTTCATTCAAAGCGATCGCGAGTCCGTGTGTATCGCGGACCACCCATTCGACCAATGGTGAAAATTCTTTCTGGATCGGGCAATCCGTTCTCTCCGGTGACTGAATCTGCCACGTAGAAGGAGACGATGCGTCCGACAACCAAGTTGGCACCGCCACGTCCGGGGCCCAATTGCATGGAGGTCAACATCTCGCATTCCATCGCGGCGACCACATCGGCGACTCGCGGCACGTCGACTTTGGTCGAAGGTGCTTTTTGCAAACCTGTCAGGACGAATTCGTCTTCATCGGGTCGCACGTCCGCCGCCGATTGTTTCATTGATTCGGCGAATTCCTCGGTGACGACGTTCACGACGAATTGACCGTTGGCGCGAACGTTGGCAAGCGTGTCTTTGGCAGTTCCGTCCAGACGATTGACCGGACAAAACATCACCGTCGGCGGGTTGGCACCCACGCCACCGAAGAAACTGTAAGGAGCCAGGTTGGCAACACCGTCGGGTGACAACGTTGAAACCCAGGCAATCGGCCGCGGCGTGATCAACGCGACCATGGATTCATAGACCGAGCTGATCGAAACGTCGTTGGGATCGATGATCATGAGCCGTTCAGCTCCTGAGTCAGAAGCGATTGCAATTCGGGCGTGGCGGAAACGCAGAATTTGGGGTTCCAATCATCGAATGCCCCGCCTCCATAGCCTTCCAAGACAGCGCCTGATTCACGAGCGATGACCGTTCCGGCGGCTGAATCCCATGCGGCGACGTTGGTGGCCCAGTACCCATCGAGTCGTCCGTCGGCGACGTAACACATGTTGAGCGCGCACGAACCCAAGCGTCGCAGCGAACGGCATTTTTCGAGGACCTTCACGAACCGAGCGACCTCGGGCGAATCGGCGGTCACACCCGCGCGAAAGCTGCAAGCGATCAGGCTTTCGTCCATCGCTGTGCAACCGCTGGCGGACATCTTTTGGCCGTTGCAATGCGCGCCTTGTCCATCAATGGCGGTGAACATCTCGTCTCGTGTGGGGTCGTAAATGACGCCCAGTCGCATTTTGCCGGCGGCGTACAATCCGATGGAAACCGCAAAGCTTTGAAGTCGATGGACGAAATTGATCGTGCCGTCCAAGGGATCCACAACCCAGCATGGTGGAGCGTCCGGATCGCCGGCTCGCACGTTGGCCGGTGGATCGTTTTCGCCTTCTTCTTCGCCGACGAAGGCGTAATCCGGATAGGCGTGAGTCAGGATGTCACGGATGGCTTTTTGAGACGCGAGGTCGGCATCGGTGACAAGGTCTTTGGGAGCTTTTTCTCTAACAACGCGGTCGTTGCGTCGCGACATCAGCTCCGCGGCTCCGGCGCGAGCCGCGTCGACGGCCAGCCTCAAATGGGCATTGTCCATGAAGTCTGTCTTGGGGTTGGTTGGAGGCGGTCCGAAGGGTCGGAAGCCGTCAGTCGTTTTCCAACCGGCGCAGCTCTTCCAACCACAAACGAATGTCATTGTCGTATTCTGTCGACATATTGCCAATGATGAGCTGTCGATGGAATGCCGCTGCGCCTTGTTCGACGTGCTCGGCGGCTTCCGCACTAATGAACCGCAGGGTTGGATCGGGAGCAATCAATCCTCGTAAGAAGTTCATCAGCAACGCGTTGCGAAGCACTTCTTCGGGAAGAATGCGTTCCAGGTTCATCGGCAGTTCACGTTTCGCTTGCAGCAGCTCGCCGAGGTTCTTGGTGCTGTTGAACGGGTTGAACCCCGACAACAGTTCCACCAGCACGTAACCGACGCTGGCCAAGTCACTGCGAGGCGTCGCATCGAGGTTGTCGAGCACTTCGGGCGCGGCGTACAGCGGCGTGCATTCGCGATCTTTGGGTGGGTTGCGATAATCGATGGACGATCCCATGTCGATCAGTTTCGCGTGCCCACTGCGTTTCAGCATGATGTTGGCGGGTTTGACATCACCATGGACGATTCCGTCGCGGTGCAGTGCCGCCAGCGCCGCCAAGCATTCGCGAACAATCGCGACGGCGACGCCGGGTTTGAATCGAGATTGCTCAGGGCCTTCGGTGATGATCACATCGTTGATGTATTTCCATCGTTTCGGTGTGATGTGGTCACGCAGCAATTCCAGGCACTTGGGCATGACCAATTGCCGGAGATCGTATCCATCGACCCATTCCATCAGCATCA
>NZ_JBICHO010000266.1:0-4219 GCF_043100905.1 Rhodopirellula sp. JB055
AGATCTCGATTGGAGACAAAGACGAGACGTTCCTCACAGACGACTATGACGTTGCCGGCCATCTGCCTGGGTGGTACCTGAGAGTTGCGTCTCATTCCCGCGGCACTGCGATCGGCGAAGACACATACCTATGCAATGTCGTTGATGTTGTTTATGAGCGGTGTCTAAACGAAGGAGCCAGCGACCCAGATTTTGAAAATGCGTGGAATGACTTTATCGGAGATTGGAATGTTGCGGATCCCTATCCGAGCACCCCGCCTGCCACGATCTTTCCTATCGCCTATTCCCCCGAGTACACGGACATTGACAATCTAATCGATTCGCTCCGTGGCATCGGCGTAGCGTCAGGTTTCGACCCTCACGCATGTGATGGCGCTGGCGTGCCTGGAACGAGCGAGGTCACACTAACCCGGCCATTCTCCGGGTGCACCTGCGACTAGCCCCAGAACGAACGCGGGGCAGCACGTGTGAAAGAGGAAACATTTTTGCGAACGCGATCACCGAGTTGGTCGGGAAGATCATCCCGACGGAGATCGTGGGGTTTGAGTCCTAAGCTGCACCGGGGGCCGGTCGACAACCGCGACGGACCACAATTGGATGCCGCTTCCACAGACGCACACTTTTTGAACCAGAACATAGGTTTTTGCACGGAACGAATTCATGGCCAGAAAACCCAATCGAAAGAAGCTGCCAGCAAATCACGTATTCGAGCGAATGGGCTGGATTCATGAACTGGAAGTCATGGAAGCGTTTGGCTACTCATGGGCAACGTGGGAACGCTGTTACCGAACGGAGATCCCCGGCAGGACGACGCCAACAGGACGATGGTATCGCGAAAGCACACTCGACAAATGGTTCGCGGACAACGAATCCGGCCGCCAAGGCTGCAACCGCGATCACGCAATCACCGGCCAAGCTCACGCTGGAAGAGTTTGTTAGCAGCAGCTAACGTGCAGAATTCTGCACAAATCGCGGACTACAACCGCTACAACCATTGGCGGTTTTTCGGGGGTATTCTCGACTCTTGTAGATGCTGCAAACGCAGGAAAACGCCGTGTTTTACGGTGTTTTGAGACACACCCTCGCAGATTAGAAGTCCGTTGCTCTATCCAGCTGAGCTATGGGCGCGAAGGGCTTGTTCGTCGGGGCGATCCCCTGTTTGGCTTGGTGAAGGATACCTTCGAACGATCGGCCAATGCGACGAAACGATCAGCAGTCTTGGTCAAGTTGCGACTGCCGAGCACGGCTCGATGGTGTGTTCGAGCAGTGCGGCGACAGTCTATCGGCGCCCCTCATTTTGGGCAACGTCCGCGTTTTCGTGCTTCTGTGAACGCGATTTCGCAGCAGGCGAGGGACAAAGAAAATGAGGAAACGCGGCGGCGCCGAAATTCAGAACGATCGCCCCGTCGGGTTCAGCGGGTGTAGACCAGAACTGCGTAAGCGCCAAACGACACATCGGCACGAGCTGGCAAACCATCGTAGGGCTGGTCGGTTGCATCGACATGTTCGACTGGATGATCATCAAAGTCTTGATCGTAACCGGTCCAGTCGGTGTTCAGCTTCAATTGCCAATCGCCCGACTCGGGAAAACCGATTTCGTATCGATCCCAAGAACGATTGGCGAAGTTGGCCAGCACGACGACGTCGTCTTGAGGATCCTCAGCCCGCCGCACGAACGCGACAACCTTGTCATTTTCATTGACGTGATGCATCACGATGTGCTGGCCCGTCAATCCTTTGGACAAACCGTCTTTGTTCAAACGCAGGTGAATGAGATCACGGAACAGGCGTTTGATCCCTCGAAGGCGGCGAGTCCGTTCCCACTCGAGCGGATCCGTGTCCTCGAACCAATCGTCTTCCAACATCTCTTGGCCTTGAAACAACATCGGAACTCCTGGTGCTGTCAGTGCCAAAGCCGCTGCCAGGATCGTCCGTTTTTTCGCAAACCGACTTTCAGGATCCTCGGCGTCGATCTCGCTGGGAACGCGAGACTTGCCGTTGGCGACTTCATCATGCGACTCGCTGTAGATCACTCGCTGGAAAGCGTCCCCGTTGTATCGATGGCACAAGGCGTCTCGCACCGCCCACATGTCTCGATGAGCATCATCGATTTCTTGCACGGCCGATCGGATCGGATGGACAAACGCCGCGTCCCACTGGGTTGTGAAGCCGGCACCGCCTTGGTCTTCCGTCTTGGTCAACCAGTTGTTGGTCTGCAAGTCTTCCGCGATCAAGTAGCAGCCCGGAAACTCGTTCCGTAAATCGCGATTGATCCACTGCATCAATCCCCAGCCTTCCGCGATGTCGTCGTCCCCGATACCGGAGATCGTGCGAATGTAGGCGGTCATGTCATAACGCAAGCCATCGGCATGGTATTCCCGCATCCACATCATCGCGTTGTCGTGGATGAACTGACGAACTTCACCGCGACCGTAGTCGGGGCGGGTGTCGCCCCAAGGCGTGTTGGACCGGTGGTCTTGATAGAAGTAGATGCCGCCCTTGTCGTTCTCGCTCCAACCATCGAACTGCCACAAATCTAGATCGCTGGGACCAAAGTGGTTGTAAACCACGTCGATGATCACCGCAAAGCCAGCTTCATGTGCCGCGTCGACAAACGCTTTCAACGCGTCCGGACCACCATAAGCCTGTTCGACTGCAAAGATGTGCGCTGGGTTGTAGCCCCACGATAAATCCCCGGCGAACTCGGCGATCGGCATGATCTGAATCGCATTGATGCCGAGCTCTTTCAGGTGCTTGAACTTCGCTACCGCATCGGAGAACGTTCCCGGTTGATCGGGATCGTCTCGATGAAACGTTCCGATGTGCATCTCGTAGATCACCAACTCGTTCTGAGCCGGTCGATCAAAGGTTCGATGCTTCCAATCGAATGTGTCTGCGTAGACGACCGCGTTTCCGATGGAATTGGTGACCTCGCGGGCGTACGGGTCGATGCGATCAAAGGACTTGTCGTCTCGGATGATTCGATATTTGTATTCGTCACCCGCTTTGGCATCGGCAACGTTGACATACCACGTGCCGTGCTCTTCTCGCTTCAGCGGCGTGGCGTCTTCTTTCCATTGGTTGAACGTGCCCAGCACACTCACGCTGTCTGCGTTGGGTGCCCAGACTCGGAACGCAACTCCCTCGTCATGAACGATGGCCCCCATTCCCGACTTGGTGACTCGCGACTGTTCAGTCGCATTCTCTTCCATTCCGTCCAACAACGCAGTCTGTCCCATCTCACGCCTTTCAATGACGATCAAACGCTGAGCAACTGTCCGGTGCAGCGAATCAACCATCGCACGACTCAACCGGAGCCAATTCTCTCAAGCCGGACCGAAGAAGGCAATTCTTGTGCCACGGCGTTTGAGGGGGTTCACTTCCCTGCAGCAAAGCTGATCGCATTGGCCATTTTCGATGCAGGTATGGCACGTGCAATGCTTTGAGAAATTAGAAGTGACAGTTCGTTGTCACTTCGCAAACAAAACTGATTCGAAATCGGCCATCCAGATAGCCACTGTTGGCCGAAAAACCACTCAACCCAGAGATGTCTCATGCGTGCACTCATTTTCGTTTTCGCAATCGTTCTGTTGATGGCAGTTGTTGGTTGGTTGCGGTTCACATCGGACGATGGGGACCCATCCGTTCGAGTCGACACGGACAAAATGAAGCAGGACACATCGTCCCTTGTCGAGACAACCAAAGAAGCCGCTGACGGCGCCGCCAACGCAATCGACCGTGCGGCAGGAAACATCGACGCCAGCATCGATCGCGAACCCGTTGAGACCAATCCGTAGGCGGGTATTCTCGGAGACAATTGGCTGCGATGAGGTTTCAAACCGACGGACGATCTCGCGTTGAAACACGCGCCTGGATTATGATCAACGCTTTGCCCCGTGACACCGGAAAGCATGGCAAGTCCCGCCGCCGATGAACTCCGCCCAAGCAGTTTCCAACCAAATCGATCGCATCTACCGAACCGAGTCGAGAAAAGTTTTCGCGACACTGGTTCGGGTTTTGGGCGATTTTGATGTGGCCGAAGAAGCCATGCACGATGCTTTTGCCGCTGCCATGGAGAACTGGGCTCGCAATGGGATCCCGGACAATCCAACCGCCTGGTTGATCTCGACCGGCCGTTTCAAAGCAGTCGATCGGATTCGCCGACGTCGACGCTTCGATGATTTGCAATCGGAACTGGTGCAGCGAATCGACCAAATCG
>NZ_JBICHO010000267.1:0-15952 GCF_043100905.1 Rhodopirellula sp. JB055
CGATGCCCCAGGCTACGATGATGAAGGCCTTTGGCCAACAAAATCGAATGCAAAACTTCAAAACCCGATGCGTCAGCGAGGGACCCACCGGCGCGTTGCGATGGCACGTGGTCCCTCGCTGACGCGTCGGGTTATGAAAAAACCAATGCCTCACGCAAAATCGCAACTTCAAAACGCGTGAGCGAGGGACTCCCCTGATCCGGCGCATGGTCCCTCGCTGACGCATCGGGTTGTGATTTTCGCCACGGCGGTCAATGAGCAGGGGTGCGAAAAACGCTTCCTGACATTGCGATCCGCGGCCGACAGCGAAATGCCTGAGAAAACTTCTGGTGCCAAGTACTTCAGCGTTGGAACGCCGTGCCTAACTGGTTGGGTGTCGACGGCGAAGGCATCTTGGAAAGAGCTGATGTGACGAGAGAGCGACAGTTGTCCGTGGTGGTACGCCGACTTGAAGCAGGATTCACATCGGAAGTTCTGGACGAAGTCCTATGGCTGGCACCTTACGAGCTCAAGCACGGGGTTGAATACAGGGTCGCTCACAGGCTGGAAGCTTATGCTCTCTTCTCAGCGCGTCGGGCGGTTGGCTTCGAGTTGTTTTTCGAGTTGTCGCATGCTGCGTGACAGCAAGACTCGGATGGAGACGTCGGTTTTGCCGAGTTGTTCCGCGATCTGTTTGGTCGGCATGCCGTCGACGTATCGCAGTCGGATGATGTTTTGCTGCTCTTCACTCAGTTGGCCGATTGCTTGGGACATCGCGTTGAGCCGAATGTTTTGGCTGACCACGGCACTGGGTGACGTCATGCTGGCGGCGAGTAATTGTTCCATTCCCATCGCACCGTCCTCGCTGCCTGAGGCACCACCGCCATGAATCGATTGTTGCCGACCCGCATCGCGTCGTTTGGCATCGAAGTGAAATCGGTGAGCGTCGACCACGCGTCTGCGGGCGAGTTGTTGCAACCACTGCATCACCGAATACTGGTCCAGCGGTGCGGTTGGCAAACTCGAGATGGCGGCCGTCGCGATTTCTTGGATCAGGTCATCGACTTCGACCAACGCGAGCAGGTGTTCTCCAGTGATCGATTTCACAAACCGGAACAAAGATTCTCGGTTCGCGGCAATGTATTCGCCCAACGCATCGACGTCTCGCTGGCGAATTCGTTGGATCAATGGATCGTCGGCCGGTTGATTCGCTGAATCGTATGAGGTTTCGTCGTTCATGGCGATTACCGGCGGTGCGCCAACAGGAGTCGGGCTGGTTAGGAAAGTGAAACAATAACGGTGCATGCCATCTTACCGAGGTGCTCGCTATCATGGGCACTCCGCACCGTTTTCCTGTACCGTTTTCCTGTTCGACGAATCTCGAAACAACCGTCCTGTGTCATGACGTTTCGACAGTCAGCCCAACGTCGTGCATCGACCACCGCGGAGGATTCCACACTGGATCTGGACGAAATCTTGCTGGAATGTCTGGAACGTTTGGCGGAGGACGAGGAGGGTGGCAATCCTCGGCGAGTGTGGGAGTTGCTTCCTGCTCGGTTTCAAAACGATGTGGCGGCGGGCGATCGATCAGGCCGCTTCGTCTTGGTGGAAATGGTGAAGATGAGCATGGCGATCGCGGTGCAGAATGAATGCCCGCGATGGCTGGACGAATACTTTGATGCTTTTCCCGAATGGTTTTCCGCTGAGGCGGCACCGTTTGATTTGGTGATGGAAGAGATTCAACTTCGTCGCGAATGCGGGCAGACCCCAGAACACGAGCATTATCGAAACCGGTTCCCGCATTTGGAGCCGGTTTTGAAGCCACTGTTCGATTCTTCGGGCGATCAACACGCGTCCATCGCGAAAACGCCTCGTCGTGGGACGCCGACCGAGTTGGCCGTGGGAGCGGTGGTCGATGATTTTGAGATCATTCAAAAACTGGGGGAGGGTGCGTTCGCTCATGTGTATTTGGCTCGTCAAAATTCCATGTCACGATTGGTCGCATTGAAAGTCGCCAACGACACGGGGGACGAACCGCAAGCACTCGCCCAGTTCGACCATCCGAACATCGTGCGAGTGTTTGATCAGCGTCAGGTGGCGGTCCGCGATGATCAAGCGGCAGGTCGCTTGTCCGAGTTGTATTTGCTGTACATGCAATTTCATCCCGGTGGCACATTGGCGGACGTTGTCCGTTTGGCTCGTTCGGTTCCACTTGTCCAGCGCGACGGGAACGTCTATTTGCGGGCAGTGGATCAGGCACTGCTCGAATCGGCGCAGGTCGTGCCGGATCGCTCGACGACACGAGCATGGTTCATTGGATGCGAGTGGCCCAAGGTGGTCGCTTGGGTTGGTTTGCAATTGGCAGACTCTTTGCATACTGCACACGAAGTTGGGGTGCTGCACCGCGATGTCAAACCAGCGAACGTTTTGTTGACCGCCGAAGGTCTGCCGCAGTTGGCGGATTTCAACGTGTCGATGGCTGGAACTGCTGGTCGTGCCGGGGCCGCATCCTCCTTGGGCGGTTCGGTCGGTTACATGGCACCGGAGCATCTCGATGCGATGAGCATCACGCGGGATGGACGTCCCGAAGATGTCGGTGAGGCTGCGGATTTGTACTCTTTGGCGGTTTTGCTGTGGGAGCTATGGCAAGGTAAACGACCGTTTGATTGTTCGCATGAGACGCATTCTTGGACGGAGTTGCTGGAAGAGCAGCATGCGGCGCGGAAACGCGAGTTTTTAGTTCCGGATCGATTGGACACACCGTCCGAACGAGTACTGGAGAGCGTGCTTCGATCCGCGTTGTCGGTGAATCCTGCGGATCGTCCGGAGAGTGGTGCGGCGATGAGCGGTAGCCTGCGTTTAGCGATGCACCCAGAAGCCGCCCGTTTATTTGATCCGAAGCCAGGTTCTTGGATACACGTCTTGGGAAAAGTGTCTCCCTGGTGGTTGTCAGTCGTTTCAATTTTGCTGCCCAACATTGCCGCCGGATTCATCAATTACTTTTACAACCACAGCGAGATCATGCCGGCGGAGATGCGACCAAGTCTGGATGAATTTGCGATTTGGGTGAATTCAATAGCGTTCCCGTTGGCGTTGGGATTGATCGTTGTCTACACGCGTGCGTCCGCGAGAGCGTTGAAGGCGACTCGGCAGGGGGAGTCCGTTGGAGAAGAAGAGCTCAATTCCATGTTGCGGTTGGGGTACCGGGCTGCGTCGATTGGAGGCACGTGCTGGTTGATCGCGGGATTGGTTTATCCGCTATTGTTGAAGTCGAGGTTTGATGAGTTCACCGATGGTCAGGCGGTTCACTTTTTTATCTCGCTGCTGATTTGTGGTGGGGTGGCGATGGTGTACCCGCTGTTTGCACTGAACGTGGTGGCGACCTGTGTGCACTATCCCAAGATGATTCGACCGACGATGCGGGATCCAAACTTCGAACATCATTCGCAACAAATGATCGGCGATAGCGAATCGTTTTTGTTGATCGCCGCTGTCATCCCGTTGATGGGAGCTGCCTTGATGGTCTTCAGCGAAGGGCAGACGAAGGAGTATTTGTTGATTGCAATCATCGCTGGCATGATCGGTTTGCTCGGCGCGTTTGCGAGTTATCGCATCATCGTTCGAACCTGGGCCGTTCTATCGGAAGTGCTCTCCAACGAAACAACGGCCACGCCGCGTTGAGGCCTGGCCGTTGGTTCGATGAAGATGGTGGCGAGACGAATCACTGCGAAAGGTCGTTGTCGTTCGGTGTGATCTGTTCGATGGCTGAACGCAGCGGATCTTGAGGTGAAACCGCGGAGGTGGCGGGAGCCGGCTGAGTGATGCCACTGCTCTGTGGGGCGACTTTGCCGGCAGGTGCCGTGTCGGATTGCACGGTTGGCTGCAACCTCGTCGCTTCGGGAACGACGTCCGTGGTTGTTTCGACTGTGACCGCCTCGACGGTTTCGATTGGCAAGGAATCCATCGAGAAGCATTTACGATTATTGAACTCGTTGCATTCGAAGAACTCATCCCAACTGTCGATGATCACGGTCAAGTATTGCAGGCCGATGATCAGCCCGCCGCGATTGCCCATGGCGAGCGTCTCAATTGGCAGGGAGACTTCGACTTGGAGGGCTCCATTGGCAGGGATTTGCCCAGCGACCACGGTCGTGCAAGGCGAGTGCGGCAACGCTTGTCCCAGCGAACCAATCGCAGTGACATGGAAGGCTTCGACGCAGCGGTTGCTTTTGTTGGCGATCACGATCCCGAAGCGAGGACCACAGGATTGATCCACGACAGGAAGTTGTTTGACCTCGACGATTTCCAAGTCGCCGATGTCATCGGGAGGAACGATGAAGCCTTGCCCTTGGCATGCGACGATGCCGATGGTCACGAAGGCGATGAACAGGATGGCCGTGTTGAGTGCCTTCACGGAAAAGGATGTGCGATACATGAGATTGTGCCTCGTAGAGAATTTTGCAGATTCATGAAAAAGCCCGGCAATCCACTGTTGGGATGTACCGGGCATGCCGTGCGATGAGCGTGATGCGTTGTTTGGGGGCGATCACTCGGTGAGGTGGATCACCCTGCTGTGAATCGCAGTGAAGTGGCTCACCAGCATCCCCAGTAGCTTGTGTAGACGGGGGTGTAGTAGCGGTGCACGACAGGCTTGTAGTGCACGACGGGTGTGTAGTGATAAGACGAGTAGCTGTAGGGGCTAAAGTACGAGTTGTAGTGGGTGTAGCCGTAGCTGCGATGGCCGTAGCTGCGGTACCCGTAGCTGCCGCGGAAGCGACGGTAGCAAGCTGCGACTGCTTCTTCGGAATCCACTTCGTCTTCACCGTCGTTGAGCAGCGATTCGACATCTGCCAGTCCGAGTTCCATTTCGTCAGCAGAAGCTTCGGCGATGTTCTCGATGTCGGCGGTGTGTTTGCTTTCGGCGGCGGCCAATCGAGCGAGCAGGTTGTCGTCAGCTTTCAAAGCGGTGCCAACCAAGCAGAAGGTCATGGCCATTGCAGCGGTGATCAGAGTTCGTTTGGACATCGTTCAGTCTCCAGGAAGTTTGTTTTGCGGCGTTGTAAGAAAGTCGCCAGCGAGTTTGCCGCGTCGTTCGCTGTCGTTCGTCTTGTGACTGAACGGCTAAGCGGAGGAGGTCCCAAGGTGTTACTGGAAAAAACGAATTTGTTTTTGAAACATCGAATCTGTAACAATTTGCCTGCGGATTCGCTTGGAGAGCATCGCCCACACGCGTGCGTGATCCTTCTTTCCTCTGATAAACGAGCGAACCCATGCGTCTCTCTCACCAAACTCTTTGCCTGGCCCTGTTGTGCGTTGTTCTGCCCGCCGCTCGTGGTTTGGCGGATGACGAGCTGTTTTCGAAAGTTGCCATCGACTCCGTTTTCACGACGGCATCGTCGAAACAGACCAGCGAGTCATCGAGCCCTTCGATCTCGATTGAGGTTGGATCGCCGAAGGTGGAAACGATCGATGATTTGGACGAACTCTTTCTGCTCGCCAAAGAGATCGATGATGAAGCTGTCCGCGAATTTGGTGCGATTCGGTTGGTCAGTCGATCTGACAAATGGAGTTTCTCGACTCGGATGACCATTCAGGGAGATTTGCCAAAGGTGGTGTTTGAAATGGCACTCGTGACGCTGGACGAGTCTCCGATTGAAAACGAACGAGCGATCTGGCTGTCGCTGATGGAAGCCGGTCAAGCGAGCCGGGCAAGGTTCTTCGGTATCAACCGCGAGGCGGCGGAGGAGGGCAAGCAAGGCCAATTGGTGCTGCGTTCAACGATATCGGCTGTGGGGCTGACCACGGAATCGTTGCGTTCGAAGCTGCAATCGCTCAGCCAATTCGCAGTGGAAAACTCATCGGTTTGGTCGCAATTTCGAGCTAAACCAACCGAAAACAGGGCGACAGCGGCTGTCAAAGAGTTCTCGTTGGCCGGGCAATGGTTGGCGACTCCGGTGTCCGGCGAAGCTTACGCGATCGATCTGAAAGCGGCTTCGAATGGCTCGGGGGCGTTCCAACTGGTGCACGTCAAGGATTCCAAATCGACGGTGTCTTCCGGCAAATACTCGCTGGAAGACGGCAAATTCTCATTGGAAGCGGAATCGGGAAAGCCGTTGGTTTTTCCGCTGACGTGGAGCGATGCGGACCAGTTTGAGCTGGAAATCGGGACGGTGAAGGTCAATTTCAAACGTCAGAAATGATTTTCGGTAACACCTGGCGGGAATTCTCGCTTGGTCGTTTGTTCTCAACTTCACACCACGCCTGATTTGATGAGGTGATCCAATGTTTCGCTGCCGCCTGACTCGAATGCTTCGAATTGCTTTTCACCGTTGGATGTCGTTGCTCTGCCCAGCCATCATGCTGGTCATCTCGCTCCAAACGACCAACGCCATGGCGGGCGGGGAAACGTACCAAAAAGTCCTTCCATCGACCGTGTGGATCATCACGGCGAACGGAGAAGATCAAACCTCCACCGGAACAGGTGTCTTCATCGACGCGGACAAAAAGCTGGTTCTGACCAACGCTCATGTGGTCGGTGACAGTCGCTCGGCCGTGGTGTTCTTTCCCGAGAAAAAGAACGGCGAAACGTTGGTCAAACGCAAGCAATACCTGGATTCGGTGCTGAAGTTGGCTCAGCCGGGCCGAGTTGTTGCCGTCGATCGCAAGCGTGATTTGGCTCTGATTGAGTTGGCGGAAGTGCCCGAGCGAGCCGAATCGATCACGTTGGCCGAGTCGAGTGTAACGGTTGGCGAATCAGTCGATTTGATCGGAAACCCCGGTGGATCTGACGTCTTGTGGGTCTACACCAGCGGCACCGTCCGCTCGGTCTATCAGAAGAAGTTCAAATCGGATCACGGCGAGCACGATTTTCGCGTCGTCGAGACTCAAACGCCGATCAAACCCGGCGACAGCGGTGGTCCCGTGGTCAACCAAGCCGGTGAGCTGATCGCGATTGCCCAGTCGTTCTCGCCGTCGCAGAACCTGGTCAGCTACTGCGTGGACGTCCAGGAAATCAAGGCGTTCATCCAAAGTCCTTGGAAGGCGGCTCCGTTGGGCACCAAGGTGGTTTTGAGAAATGCAGAGGTGGACTTTGAATTGCATTCGACCGGTCACTACGAGGTCAAGCAAAAGCTTTCCTCAGGGGCGACGCAGTCCGTCTTCGTCGCGAAAGACACTGAGTATTTCCAGCGAGCTGACGTGCGAAAGGTTTGGTCGTTGGTTTCGGTCAGCAGCGAGCAGCCCACGGCCGAGCTGATGATGCGACTGATGCGGCAAAACTCGGCGACCAAGATTGGTGGCTGGGTGGTGGAAAAGAACGGGGCGGGCGAGTTCTTGATCCTGTACGTCGCGAAATTGGATGCGACGGCACCCGATGAAGCCGTCGCGGCATCGATTGACTATGTCGCCCGAATCGCGGGAGCGATGAGCAAGCAATTGGAATCCAAGACGAAGGAGGAGGCCACACCGGAGTCCTCGACCCAGACGCTGGCATCGTGGTTGGCCAAGTGAAATCCCAGGCGTTTAAAAAAATGAAGTTTCTCTGTAACGCATTCAGAAGTCTGCCGCTTGGCAGTTTGTAAGGCGAAGACATCGCCGCGACGCGAATTCAAACTTTCCAAAGACCGGAGACAGAACGATGAAAATTCAAGCTAAAAAATGGATCTTGGCCGCTTCCGTGATCAGCACCGTGGCTGGAACAGCCGTCGAAGCCCAAGCGTGTGGCGGGGCACGTCGCAGCGGAGTTTCGCGAATCGTGTCGCAGATCCACTCGGCTCGCACGACCAATCGCTACCCATCGTCGACGCCTCGCTACTCATCGATCCAGCCCACCTATCGTCAGGCTCCCGTTTATCACAACGCTCCTGTCAGCGTTCAGGCTTCGCCGGTCGCTTCGCAGTCATTCGCAGGTCAGCCGGTATCCCGCCAGCCCGTTTCGGGGCAACCGTTCGCTCCACAACAACCCGTTCAGCAACAGGCTCCTGTCCAGCAACAAGTCGCTGTTCAGCAACAAACTCAAACGCAGCCAGCGACTCAGGCGGCTCCCTCGACTCAGCCTGCTGCATCGGCGGAAGCATCGGCACTCGCCATGTTGGCCTCGATCAATCAACGAACCACCACGCCAACGCAGGCGTCGGGAACAACTCAAACCACGACGCCAGCACAATCCTCGGCACCCGCAACCCAACCTGCGAATACCCTCTCGCAGATCCCAACGTTCGGATCGGCGTCGTCGGCTTCCAGTGTCAGCTCACCAGCCCAACCTCATGTGGGATCGTGGAACGTTTCTCTGCCCGGTGAGCAATCGGTGTCGCTGGAGTTGAACTCCGATGGCTCGTTCGTTTGGGTTGCATCCAAGTCGGGAAGTACCAGCCAGTTCTCCGGGCAGTACCGATTGGATGGCGGCAGCCTGACACTGGTTCGCTCGCAAGACCTGCAGAAGATGGAAGGCACTTGGACGCCCAGCCAAAACGGTGGTTTTGTCTTTCGAGTTGGCGGTGGCACCAACGGTGGGCTGAACTTCACCCGTTCGTGAACCTTCGATCGACTATCATGCAGCGGTTCCATTGTCCCGCTGCATGAGGTTTTGAAGTGCACAGAATTGTCGACTTGCGAATCGCACTCGTTGCGATTCTTTTCGTTTGTGTCGGTTCGGTTGCCGCACAAGATTCGACCGCGTCCAAGCACGCGACTCAAACGTTCAAAGACTTGCCCTATCGGTCCGGCGACGATCTGACGGAGTACGAGAAAGAGCGTTGTCGTCTCGATCTGATCCATCCCACCGGTGAAAAGGGATTCTCAACCGTGGTTTGGTTCCACGGCGGCGGACTGACCGGTGGAAGCAAATCCTTTCCCGACGGTTTGCTCGACCAAGGGATTGCCATTGCGGCAGTGAATTATCGCTTGCATCCGAAGGTCAAATCACCGGCTTATGTAGAAGATGCTGCGGCGGCTGTCGCTTGGGTTTTCAAGAACATCGAGCAATACGGTGGTGATCCAAATCGTATCTATGTCAGCGGGCATTCAGCCGGCGGGTATCTGACCAGCATGGTTGGACTGGACAAGCGTTGGCTCGCGAAGCATGACATCGATGCCAATCAGATCGCAGGTTTGATCCCTTACAGCGGTCACACCATCACACACTTCACGGTTCGCAAAGAGAACGGCATCGATGGGCGCCAGCCAATCATCGATGAGATGGCACCGCTGTTCCATGTTCGGAAGGACGCTCCGCCGTTGCTATTGATCACGGGCGACCGCGAACTGGAAATGCTCGGACGTTATGAAGAGAACGCCTACCTTTGGCGGATGATGCAAGTTGTCGGGCACCCTCACACCAAGTTGATGGAACTCGACGGATACAACCACGGTCAGATGGACGAGCCCTCACATCCGTTGCTGCTGCGGTTCATTCAGGAACTGGAAAAGGAGTGACGAGGCCGCAGACATTGCCGGGTTCCAGGAACGCCAGGTGAGTGATGCCATACGTTCGGATGTCCCAGTCGCCTGGCGGCAGTTGTTCCAAGTCAAACGTGTTGTCGGTCTCGACGACCAAAACACTGCCGGGAGGGGCGTATTGCTGGACTCGGATGATGATTGATTTCAACTTGGGAAAGAACTCAGGGTCGGTCCACATGCGATAGGGCGGACTGAGGAAGACGATCCAAGCGGTGTCATCTTCCGGACTGGATGGCTTCAGCAACTGATCGGCCAACGCGAAGGCGTCGCCCGTCACCAAGCGGACTTTGTCTTCAATGCCGAGTCGCTCGGTCGTGTCCCGGATTTGGGCGATCGCCTTTCGCATCGGTTCGACCAGGACGGCGCTGGTGGAGCCACGGCTGATCGATTCCAGGCCCAACACACCGGTGCCGGCGAACAGATCAAATGCGATCGTGCCGCGACAGGCTCGGCCCAAAATGTTGAACAGATTTTCGCGAACGCTGTCCCGCATCGGGCGAGTGAATTCTTCGCCGTGATAGGTCACGGGACGGCCCCGCATGTCACCGCCGATGATTCTCAGCTTGGTGGGCTTGCCGTCATCGGTCCCGCCCTTGAGATTTCTTTGCTTGGGTTTGCCGCGTCGATTGTTGGTGCGTTTCGATTTCATCGAGGCATCGTAACCTACGAATCTGTCCCGCCACAGGTCTTCAATGGACTGAGTGTTGGCCGGGAAAGTGACGATTCATATTGCTGGGCAATGGCAGTGTCGGGGCGACCCGGCGACGACTCGAAGTTTCGAAATCGGGGTTTGGAAAATCCAACGAGTTCCGGGGTTTGCCGGGACCCCACTATCAGCGATGGTGACCGAGAGCGGTACAGCGTTTTCGGATCCGATGGGGGCCAGTCGAAGAAGCGTGCGGCCACCGAGATCACGTCGTTCCAAGACGGTCGCTGGGAATTGCCATTTGCCCGATTCGGTCACGGTGCCGTTGTTCTGGTCGGAGGCGGGTTCGAGCAGTTGAATCGTCTCGGGGCGTAGCGTTAGAGAGAGATTCTTGGGCGATTGACCGTCCGGCAGTTCCAATGCTTCGCCAAGTTGGGGGCAATTCTGGATTGCCTCGACCAACGCGATCAGGTTGCATGAGGGGGACCCGAGTGCGAGAGCCACCTCCGCTGAGTGGGGCGACTGATAGATTTCGCTCGGGGGCCCAACTTGCAGGATTTCTCCTTCCGACATCACGACGATCTTGTCGGCCAAACGCATGGCTTCTTCCCCGTCGTGGGTGACGTGAACGAAGGTGGGCGATTCTTTCTGTCTGGAAACCTCGGCCAGGCGTTCCATCAACCGCTCGGAGGCCAAGCGATCGATCGCTGCCATCGGTTCGTCAAGCAAGCAAACGGAAGGTTCGCGAATCAGGGTCTTGGCAAGAGCGACCCGGCGTCGTTGCCCGCCGCTGAGCGTTTCGGGGCGTCTGGGCAGCCATGCGGAATCCAGGCTCATCGTCTCCGAGATGGCCAGGATTCGTTGGTCGATTTCCGACGCAGAGAGATGGCGTTCGGGATTGGCCTGAGCCGCAATCCGCAGCGTTTGTTCCACGCTCAAATGCGGGTACATCGTGTCATGTTGGAACAACAGGCCGACGTTTCGCCTGCGTGCCGCGACGCGAGTCACTTCTTTCCCGTGAATCGCAATGGATCCCTCGGTGGCTTCGATGAGGCCCGCGATGCCATGCAGCAGCGTGCTTTTTCCGCAGCCGCTGGGCCCGAGGACGACGCAGTATTCGCCCGGAGAAAGCGAAAGATCAAAGGAATTCACGACCCGTTTGGAGCCTCGATCGAGAGCGAGGGCGGCAATCTCAAGCGAGTGGGCGGGCATCGGGCGAAGTTCGGGATGGGGGACGTTTGGGACGCACGCATTGTAGCGAACGGAGAAAAACGTGGTGTTTCCACGGCGTCTCGGGCAATGCGAACTGTGCGTTTGGTCACTGTTGGTTGCGGACGCGACGGCAACGGGACGCCTCTGCACCTACGAAATTGGCGGTCACGACGGCAACGGGCCCATTACAATGTGGTGTCAGGACGACGTTTTGGCCAACCTTTCGATTCTGGAGACCAAACAATGCATTCTCGTTCATGGCGTTTCGGCGCGCTCCGTCCATTGAGTTTCGGCCTGGTTGGTGCGAGCGGGCTGTTGCTCGGGGGATTGGTTCTGCGAGCCGATGAATCGAATTCATCGGGGCGTTCCTCCGCGCCGTTGGAAGTCACGCAGGAAGACGCGAGCGAGTCCGACAAGCCGTTGGAAGAAGAGTATGTCCCAGCGACCAAAGCGGAGCTTCGTCGCCGGCTGAATCGAATTCAGTACGATGTGACGCAGAACGCGGCAACGGAACCTGCATTTCGCAACGCGTATTGGAACAACAAGAAGAATGGCGTTTACCACTGCATCGTCTGTGACCAAGCACTGTTTGATAGCAAGACCAAGTTCAAGTCAGGAACTGGTTGGCCGAGTTTCTACTTGCCGATCGCGAAAGATGCGGTTGGCTACCAGACAGACTACAAGATGCTGTATCCGCGAACCGAGGTGCACTGCAAACGTTGCGAAGCACACCTTGGGCATCTATTTGACGATGGCCCAGCGCCAACAGGGAAGCGATTTTGCATGAACAGTGCCTCGATGAAATTCATCGAGGAAAAATCCGAAAGCAAAAAATAGTCGTCTGTCACTTTTAACCGTGACAGACCAAGAGTCGCGTCGAAGCAAGAGACGGGCTGCGAGAGCGTCGATCAACCGTCGACGATGATGCCCATGCTGCGAGCGGTGCCTTCGATCATGCGAACCGCTTGATCGATGTCACGTGCGTTGAGGTCAGCCATCTTCTTTTGAGCGATCTCTTCGCACTGGGCGCGTGTGACGGTCGCGACTTTGTCCTTGTTAGGGACGCCGCTGCCTTTGGCGATGCCAGCCGATTGCATCAACATGGATGCGGCTGGTGGGCTCTTGGTGATGAAGTCAAAGCTACGGTCGTTGTAGACCGTGACGATCACAGGAATCGGGGTTCCGTTGTATTCCTTGGTGCGGTCGTTGAACTGTTGGACAAACTGCCCCAGGTTCACGCCGTATTTACCCAGCGAAGTACCGACAGGAGGTGCAGGGGTGGCTTGACCACCAGGGACTTGGAATTTGGCTTGGCCGGTGACTTGTTTTGCCATGGGAAAACAGCTTTTAACAATTAGCGATTAGCGGTTAGCTCTTGAGGTGCAGCGTTTCGCTGAAAGGGCAACGCAATCTGAGGTGTTTGAAGTGGGATGGTGAAGATAATAACGCAAGCGGCTAATAGCTAGAAGCTAGCGGCTTTTTACAAAGGCTCAACTTGCCAGTGATCCAGTTCCATCGGGACGCTGCGTCCGAAGATGTTGATGATCACTGTCACGCGGCCGTTGGCTTCGTCGACCACATCGACTTCGCCTTCTTGGTTTTCGAAGTTGCCTTCTTTGACGCGAACACGGTCGCCGACTTTGAACGGAATGGCCGTTTTGATCGGAGTTTCGTCTTCGTCGCTGACTTCGGGGCGATTGACGAATCGTTCGACGTCTTCCGGTTCCATCGGCATCGGTTTGCCAGCCGACCCGGTGAAATCGCTGATTCCACCGACTTCGCGGACGAGGAACCAGGTGTCATCGTTGATCGACATGTACACCATGATGTACCCGGGAAGCAGCTTTCGTTTGCTGACGCGGCGTTTGCCGTCACGGGTGAAGGTGGCAACGTCTTCGGAGGGCACCACGATGTCGCCGAAGTACTCACCCATGCCTTCCATGCGGACCTTCTTGCGAAGTGCTTCGGCAATGGAATCTTCGCGGTTGAAGGCGACCTTCAGGATATACCAATCCATCGGGGACTCTTCGTTCACTTCTGGCTTGGGGGGTGCGTTGGGGTCAACGGGGGCCGGAGGTGGGGGCGCAGGTGCTCCGGAAGCTGATGCTTCAGATTCCGGTGCTTCAGAAGCGGCGGGAGCGACTTCGGTTTCTGGCGAGTCGACGTCTTTCACGTCTTCATCACTCACGATGTTACCCCGATGAAGTTAAAGATGAATTGCCAGAGAACATCGAACAGGAACAATGTGATGGCAAGGAAGAAGATAGTGAAAATCACAACCACGGAAGCCCGAATCAGTTCATCCTTGCTCGGCCAGGTGACCTTGTTCATTTCGGCTTCGACGGCGATCAGGAAGTCGGCGAACCGTGGCCAATTGACGACCCGGAATCCGAACCACAAACCCGCGGCCAGCAACACAGCCGGGATGACGCGAGCAGCGAGGGATGAGTCACCCATCGCGGCAGGGAGGAACGAATACAAACGCCAGCAACCCAACGTCACGATCACCCAAACGGCGAGGGCCGTCAGTTGGCGAACGATCCGGCCTTGGTTGGCTTTGTACACACCAGCATGAAACAATTCGCTGCTCAGCGAACTGCCTCCAGCGCCGGCCGTGCCGGATTGGGTTAGATCTTTGGACACCCGTGGACTCCTTCGTGAATTGATTCTGGTGTTGAGCCAAATTGGTCATGGGCCAGTTTGCTCAAACCTCGTCCGCGATCACATCCTGTTGATCGTGGGGGCAAACCAGAATTCTGGACAGCAGGGGCGGCGAGAGTCGAACTCACAACCGCTGGTTTTGGAAACCAGTGCTCTGCCAATTGAGCTACGCCCCTGAAACAGCGATAAGCTACTAGCTATCAGCTACCAGCTTATCGCTTATTGACAACTTTCTGCAAATGCAGATTACTCGACAATCTTGGTCACAACGCCTGAACCAACGGTACGTCCGCCTTCGCGAATAGCGAAACGAACACCATCATCCATTGCGATTGGCTTGTGCAATTCAACTTCGACCTTGACGTTATCGCCAGGCATGCACATGTCAGCACCGATCAAGTTAGCTGTTCCGGTGACGTCAGTCGTGCGGAAGTAGAACTGAGGGCGGTAACCGCTGAAGAATGGCGTGTGACGGCCACCTTCGTCTTTGCTCAAGCAGTAAACTTCTGCTTCGAACTTGGTGTGAGGCGTGATACTGCCTGGTTTCGCCAGGACTTGACCACGTTGGATGTCTTCGCGTTTGACACCACGGAGCAAGCAACCGACGTTGTCGCCCGAGCGGCCTTCGCTCATTTCCTTTCGGAACATTTCGACGCCGGTGCAGGTGGTTTTGGTCGAGTCTGGTCCGAGACCGATGATTTCGACTTCTTCACCAACCTTGACGACACCACGCTCGATCCGTCCGGTAGCAACCGTACCACGACCTTCGATCGAGAAGACGTCTTCAATTGCCATCAGGAATGGCTTGTCGTCTTCACGGGTTGGCTCAGGAATGTGCGAGTCAAGTGCTTCCATCAACTCAGTGATGCACTTGCTGGCTTCTGGGTCGCTTGGGTTGTTGTAAGCGGGCAGCGAGCTACCGCGAACGACAGGAACGTCGTCGCCTGGGTAGTCGTACTTGCTGAGCAATTCGCGAACTTCGAGCTCGACGAGTTCGAGCAATTCTTCGTCGTCGACCAAGTCGCACTTGTTCAGGTACACGACGATGTAAGGAACGCCAACCTGGCGACCGAGCAAGACGTGTTCTTTGGTTTGTGGCATCGGGCCGTCGGCAGCCGACACAACCAAAATTGCACCGTCCATTTGGGCGGCACCGGTGATCATGTTCTTGACGAAGTCAGCGTGGCCGGGGCAATCGATGTGTGCGTAGTGACGATTTTCACTCTCGTACTCGACGTGAGCAACAGCGATGGTCACGGTCTTCGTTGCGTCACGAACCGTACCGCCCTTAGCGATGTCCGAGTAACCCTTCGCTTCTGCCAAACCCTTTGCTGCTTGAACAGCGAGGATCGCACCCGTCGTCGTCGTTTTACCATGGTCAATGTGACCGATCGTACCTACGTTGACGTGGGGCTTGGTACGTTCAAATTTGTCCTTAGCCATTCTGGTTCACCTGCATTCGCGATCCGCACCACTGTTCTCGGGGAGATACGCTCCTCGAAAACCCTTGCTGCCGTCGACCGCGTTCACACCCACGGTTACTCGCCGGCAATTCGGCCGTGTTGATCGCATTCGATCTACTTGAAAATCGAAACGAAACAAAAACGATGTTGCACTCAAAGATCGCTCCCCAGCGGGAGCCTCGCTTTGAGCGACTTGAAGCTGCTGATGGGATTTGAACCCATGACCTCATCCTTACCAAGGAGGCGCTCTACCCCTGAGCTACAGCAGCGAAGCGGGTGAAGGGAATCGAACCCTCGTATTCAGCTTGGAAGGCTGCTGCTCTACCATTGAGCTACACCCGCGTCTCTCGCTGCCAGCCATTTGCCAGTCGATGCTAAGTTTTCGATCTGCCCTGTTGAAGGGCAGGGAAACCAGCAATTCATGGCTGCGGCTAACAGCTTCTTCCATGGGGGCTACAGGATTCGAACCTGTGTAGGCATAGCCTGCGGATTTACAGTCCGCCCCCTTTAACCACTCGGGCAAACCCCCAAATCT
>NZ_JBICHO010000268.1:0-4446 GCF_043100905.1 Rhodopirellula sp. JB055
CTCCCGTGCGCCGTGCACGCGTGTGTTTTGCTGTTTTTTTTTCTAATTTTTTTTTTTGTGTTTTTCCGGGGGGGGGCGGGGGGGCTGGGGGTTTGGTTCGCCCCCTACTGCCCCCGGCGGCCCCCCCCCCACTACCCTAAAACCAAGTCGTGACAGACCAAGAGGTCAAGGAAAGCTGGCCGCCGGCAAAAGAATCGCGGCCAATCCAATCGCCGCGCGTCGACTCAAACCAAGTCTTGCTTGCGTTTTTTGCGTCGATTCTTCCCGCATTCGCGGCACACACCGCTGACCAGCATCCGGTGGCCGGACACGCGAAAACCGTGTTTTGCGGCCGCTTCGTCTCGCGTCGCAATCAGTTCCTCGCTACGAAACTCGATCAATTTGCGGCAACGCGTGCAGTACAGGTGGTCGTGAGCAGGGTAGCCGTAATCCAGTTCATAAACCGTGCGGCCCTCGAGCTGAAAACAATTCAGCAACCCAGCGTCCACAAACTCCCGCAGCGACCGATACACCGTCGCTGAACTGACGTAGTTGGGCTCGCCCTTGCGAGGCAACTTCTCGATCAGCTCATCCGCATCAAAGTGGGCGTGCTGAGAGAAAATCTTCTCGACGAGGAACTTACGAGGCTTGGTCTGTCGCTGGCCCTTGCTCTGCAAATACTCCTCAAAACGCTCCTGAGGGGTCAAAGCCACCTCGAGACGTTCGAGAGATTCGGGAACCGAAGACACGTCAGACAAAACGGACCGCTGAGAAAGAGAGAAGAAATGCTTGCACCCCACTATAGCAGCCCCGTCCAGATTTGTCCCGAGCGGAGCCCTGCGAAACCGTCGCAGAATCACCAGGACTCGCGAAAAACGCAGATCAACGGGGCCGAGGCCTCGGTCTCCGTCCGCAGGACTGAGTGGATCACGCTGCAACGACACAATCGACGGAAATCGTCATTTCCGCTCTCGACTTTTGGATTCGCTGTCGATATCTTCCGCAGCCGATTGAAAAACAGTGAGCGTGCAATCGCATTTCAGTGATGCGAACCGACTCACTGCGGTTCAATCAGCACGACACCAGGTCTCGCCCTTCACGGGCGCGGCGGAAGTGTGTTGGCAGGACGTTTCCTAGCGGAATCGCCCACTCCAAACGCACAACGTTGCCATACCGCAAGGTGCCGCAACCTCCATTGCGATCTCCCCAAGGTCAACACGTTATTGCGCCCAGGACGCGGCTCGATAACAGCGAAGAAGAAGTCGGCCAGGGTTCCATCGGAACCCTCAGACGAAGCCACCGGGCTTCGAAGTTTTGACTGTATTTCGTTTCTCAACTGACCTTGGTCCCCAATTGGAGGCACCCCAGCCGCATGATCGCATCGACCACTCTGCGCGCACCCAACGCCCGAACGGCTCAGCCGAACCTTTCCTTCGACCTCGCCAAAGAGCTCGCTGAAAAACACGGCACACCTTTGCTTGTCGTATCACGATCCAAAGCCATCGAAACCTACTGGGCGATGAAGAACGCCCTGCCAGGTGTTGATCTTTATTATGCGGCGAAAGCCAACCCGGATCTGCATTTCCTGTCGACTCTCAACGGCGAAAATGCATTCATCGACGTCTGCTCGCCTGGCGAACTGAAGGCAGCACTCGCCGCTGGTTTCACGCCAGACCGCATGCTGCACACGCACCCATGCAAAACCGATGCAAACCTTCGGGAATGCTATGAAGCCGGCGTGAACTGGTTCGTCTTCGACAACCCAATCGAAGCGGAAAAGATTCGCCGACTGACTCCGGATGTGAACTTGTTGTTGCGTTTGGCAACGACCGGAGCCTCCAGCCGAATCAACCTGTCGGCGAAGTTCGGTTGCCCGATGCACGAAGCGATGGAACTGTTGGCAACGGCAAAAGCCAATGGCCTGAAAGTTCGCGGGTTTTCGTTCCATGTCGGCAGTCAGTGCCTCAACCCACAAGACTATGTCGAAGTGCTCCGCAGCGTTCGCGAAGTTTGGGACGAAGCCACCAAAGCCGGACACCACTTGGAAGTCCTCGACATCGGTGGTGGTTTCCCCGCGCCGTATCGCGAAGACGCACCTTCAATCGAAGCCTTTGGCGAAGTCATCACGAACGGACTGCGAGAGATCTTCGGTGACTTGGCGATCCGTTTGATCGCCGAACCAGGCCGCGGGTTGTGCACCGAAAGCGTGACCCTGATCACGCGCGTGATCGGGAAGAGCCGTCGCTGGGAATTGCCTTGGTTCTTCCTCGACGATGGCATCTACGGATCGTTCTCGGGCAAGATCTTCGACCACACGGACATCCCGCTGCTCGTCGAAAACGATGGCTCACGAGAAACCGTTCCTTGCGTGGTCGCCGGTCCAACCTGCGACTCCACCGATATCGTTTCGCGTGATCAGTGGCTTCCTGATTTGGAAGTCGGTGAATTGGTCTTGGTTCCATCGATGGGTGCCTACGCTGCCGCCAGCGCATCGCCATTCAATGGGTTGCCAGTTGCCAACAGCGTCGCGATCCATTGACGGAAGGCACGTCCTTTGCCGCTTTTTTCTCGCTTCACGGGGCGATGCTACTGGTAGCGAGATGCATTTTCAGGCCCGAAGGGTCGGCATAGCCCTTGCCGGTGCCGGTCAGGCAGTTCCTGTGTCGCCACTCCCGTGGCCAAGCCCCTGCTCCTCCTGAACTCTGACGAGTCCAGCCACTGAAGTCGTTTCGCTGCTGGACAAATCGGAAAACATTCGGCCTGGCGCTGTGCAGCGAAAAATCAAGGATTGATACGGATCTTGTATCTGTTCCACGCCCCAAAGGGGCAGCTCGATCGTAGCCCCAGGCATCGCCTGGGGTTCCGTTACCGAAGCCGTAACCCAGGGCGTTGCCCTGGGTTGTCATAGGGCTGCCCCGTTGGGGCTAAGTCGTCGAACAGAACTTGCGCAACCAATCCCGTCCACAACACCAATGTTTTCGCAGTCCAGTGCTGTGCAGCGCCAACTTGCTGATCGCGGGTGTTCGCCATTTCGCGAACGGGTTCACGACTCGCTTTGTTCCAAAGCATCGGCGGGAACGTCAGGTACAACCTGACCTACGGTTTTTGAAGTTGCGTTTTTGCGTGAGGCATTGTTTTTTTCATACCCCGAAGCGTCAGCGAGGCGAAGTCAACATCGTTTTTCCCTCGCTGACGCTTCGGGTTCTGAGAAAAGCGCAACTTCAAAACTGACGGGTTCGGGTTGGGATTCGATACTCAGCTGTCGCGTTCGTCTGAATTCTGGCGAATCCAGCTACGGACCTGTTGCAATTTCTGGCGTTCTGCAAGCACGCACCTTATCATGGGGACCAACCTTTCCCCCCGCACCAAAACATCGACATGACAGAAGATTCTCCCGCGATCGCTCCAATGAAGACGAAGGCGAAGGTGCCGCTGGCTCCTGTTCGCACTCCGGTGATCCAATCAGTTTGGACTTGGTTCTGGGTGGCGTTGCTGGCCGCGTGCATTCCCATGCTGGTGATCTACTTCTCGCGAATGTGGCGTCTAGATCACTACCAGTACTTCCCATTTGCGATTGGAGCAGTCGTTTGGCTGACTTGGTCTCGCAGTGATCGCTACTTCTACGCTCCCTCTCGAATCAGTTCCTTGCTGCTGATTTCAGTGGGCGTGCTCGCCATGATCGGTAGCTGGGGCTTCCGGTCACCTTGGATGATGTCCATCGCGTTTGTCTGCTACGCAGCGGCGTGTTTAAGCGTGATGAGGGGCCCGCACGACAAGAGCCTATTGATCCTTGCGCTGCCGTTGCTGCTGCTGGTTCGTTTACCACTTGGCTACGACCAACTGCTCGTGATCCAACTGCAGCACCTGACCACAATGATGTCGAGTCTACTCCTGGATGTTCTGTCGATTCCCCATGCAGTGACCCACAACGTGATCGAACTGCCCAGTCGAGAATTATTTGTGGCCGAGGCGTGCAGCGGAATCCAATCGGTCTTCACAATGGCGTTTCTGAGCACGCTGATCGTTGCGATCAATCGCCGAAAATTGTGGCTGGCTCCCTTCTATCTCGCCATCGCGTTGATTCTTGCAGCGGGTGGCAACGTTTTGCGGGTGTCCATGGTCGCTGTTGCTGATCAATGGATGTCACTGGATTTGGCATCCGGATGGGCGCACGACATTTTGGGATACACCACTTTGGCGATTTCAGCATTCTTCCTTTGGTCATTCGACGGGATGATCATGACGCTGATGCACGTGACCGGAACGACATCGGACGAACAACCCGACAATCCAATCTTGCATTTCTGGAACTGGTTTGTGGACGACGGTCAAAACGTTGACGCGGTTGGCGAATACTACCGCAGCAACCAGCCCGCTTCAGATTCGAAGGAACTCGGGTTTCAGTTGCAGTTGGCTCGTCTACTGGGCCGTTTGCAGGCGAAGCCGATCGCGGCGGCGATGGCAGTC
>NZ_JBICHO010000269.1:0-6973 GCF_043100905.1 Rhodopirellula sp. JB055
CCCACAGCAACTCTGTTCGGTCGGCACGACCACTTCCAAACCAATGTGCCGCAGCACATGAATCGTGGCTTCATTGATTTGAGGCGCCAAGACTTGTTGTGCACAACCGGCCAGCAACGCGACCCGGCCGACCTGGTCTCCCATCGGTGCGTAGCGCGGCTGCAGTTCTTTCGCGGCCGGCAAGGCTTCCGGCAACAACTCCAACATCGGCCGCAACACCGGTGGTACCAAGGCGGAGAGTTTCTTGCCGATCATTCCCATCCGTGCCGCGAGGCGAAAGCGTTTGGGATACGGCAGCGTCTGAGCGGTCAACCAGCGCTGCAACCTTTGTGGCCAAGCCACGGTGGTACGTTCTCGAACAAGCGAACGATAAGGACTGAGCAGATGTCGGTACGAAACACCCGATGGGCAAGCGGGCTCGCACGCCAAACAACCCAAGCACGCGTCCAAGTGTGGTGCGGCTTTGTCGGCCGGCATCGCCCCTTCCAATACTTCCTTCATCAAAATGATGCGACCGCGCGGCGAATCGGACTCTCGCTGCAACACGTCATAGGTCGGACAGGCTGACAAACAAAAACCACAACGAATGCAGGTGCTGACGGCTTCCGCCATGGCATCCGCATTGGGACCGGAACTTTCCAAGGGAATGTCATGTTGCATGGCGATCAGGCCTCCCTGCGTTTTGTGTGCGATGGCTGGCCGAATTGAAACGGTGCAAAGCATCCGTGCGGATCGATCGCCTTGGACACTCGCCTCACCACTTCATCGTGCCGCCACATTCCGATTTGAGCCCCCTGCGTGTTGCTGTTGTCTGCGTTGAGCACCAATCCCGCCAAAGCATGCTCGCTCAACCAAGCATCCAGTGCCGCGAGGTCGCCCGAACCAGTCAAAAACATGACGTTGCCGGCCAGACCGAAATGCGTCTTCCATCCCGTCTGTGTCAACGATCTTGGAAACGACTGAACCGCCGTTTCAATCTGTCGTGGCGTGATGGGAACGCGGACCGAGACTTGCCCGGGCACATCCAACAACTTCGACCAAGCGGTCTGTGCATGTTCTTCGGACAATTCCAAAGCACTCGCGTCACCGACATGGTCCCTCACACGATCCATGATGGAATCCGCCACCGACGAGGGCCCGGGAACACGCAGCACGATGCACCAGTCTTTTGGATCCGTCATCCCAGGCTGGCACAACTCAATTGCATCGAGTTCGATTGGCAACCGCGTGAGGGTTTGCATGTGCAAGACGGCTGATGCCAAGTCACCACATTTCACGATCCAGGTTTGCGGCTCGACGGATTGAGGAAAGACCTTGAACGTCAATCGAGTCAACACTCCCAATCGACCAAGGCTTCCGACCATCAGTTTCGGAAAATCAAAACCAGCCGCGTTCTTGACGACCGGAGCACCGGTATGCACTTCGTTGCCCAACCCATCCAGAAACGAGGCGGCCAGAATGAAGTCGCGTAGGCCTCCGTATCGCCACCGCCCGGGACCGCTCCACCCTGAGGCGACACAACCACCTATCGTGGCGCCTTGTTGAACGCGGGGTGGATCAAAGGGCAGCGTTTGACCGTGCTGCGAAAGTGCCGCAGTGACTTCTTCGAGCGGCGTTCCCGAAGCCACCGAGATTGTGAACTCGGACGGGTCGTACTGAAGAATGCCCGAGAGGTTCCGGGTGGAATAACGTCGTGCTGCGATGGCTGCTGGTTCCGCATGCACAGTGTGGCTCAGACGAGACAAACCAGCTTTGCTGCATCGACCGACAGGGATCAAATGATCGCCGCCCGAGGAAGCGTTCCAATCGCGAATCAGATCGGCCCAGTGAGACACCGACTCCGGCGCCTCGATGTTCTCCGGCGTTGCGGGTGCCAGGTTGGATTCAAGGTCACTCACGGAAGATCACTCCCGCTTTTTCCAACGGATGCAATCCCGAGGTGGACAGGGCAGGGGACTCCGCATCAGGAAACATCTTGCCGCGATTGCAGATCTCATGCGGGTCCATTTCCGCCCGCACGCGGTGCATCAAATCGATCGTGGGTTCGTCAAACATCTCGGCGAAGACACCTCGTTTCTCAATCCCGACACCGTGCTCGCCGGTGATGGAACCGCCCATCTCGATGCACAACCGAAGGATCGAATGAGCGAACTCATTGGCCTTGTCAAAGGCGTCTGGGATTTTCCCGTCGTACATGATCAGTGGGTGCAAGTTACCATCGCCGGCGTGAAAAACATTGGCAACCGGCACGCCACATTCCTGGCTCATCGCTTCGATTCGTTCGAGAGCTTCGCCCAAGCAACGCCGGGGAACGACACCATCCTGCACAATGAAGTCAGGGCTCAAACGGCCGGCCGCGGAGAACACGGACTTGCGGCCTTTCCATATCGCCAATCGTTCGGCGTCGTTGGCCGCGATCTCCACCGCCGAGGGTTGGGTGCTGGCAATCACTTCGGCCAAGATTTTCTTTTCCATCGCAACGCGTTCGGCGGAACCTTCCAGTTCGACAATCAACACGCTGTTCGCATTCTTCGGATAGCCACAGGCCACGGCGGCTTCGGCGGCGCGAATCGACATCGCGTCCATGATCTCCATCGCCCCCGGCAAAAGATTCGCGGCGATGATCGCACCAACCGCATTCCCGGCGGCACGAATGTCGTTGTAACCCACCAAGACGGTATGAAAGACTTCTGGCAATGGCAGCAATCGCAATGTGGCCTGCAACGCAATTCCCAACATACCTTCGTTGCCACAAATGAAACCGGTGGAATCCGGTCCGGCATGCTCCAACGACGATCCACCGATACTGGTGACGGTCCCATCGCCCAGGACCACGTCCATCGCCAACGTGTGGCCCGCTGTCATGCCGTATTTCAAGCAGTGAGCGCCACCGGAATTGAACGCGATGTTGCCACCAATCGTGCAAACGGATTGGCTGGAAGGGTCCGGGGCGAAGTACAACCCGTGTGGACGAGCGGCCTGAGAAACAGCGAGATTCACCACCCCACACTGGACCGTCGCAGTTCGCTCGACGGGGTCAACGTGCAAGATTCGATTCAGCCGATTCAGCGAGATCACAATCCCATCACGATGTGGCATCGCGCCACCGGATAGCCCCGTGCCGCTGCCTCGAGCGACCACCGGCACGTGATGTTCGTAACACCACCGCACCGCGGCGACGACCTCGTCGGCGGTTTCGGGGAAGACTACCCCACGAGGTCGAGCGGTGTACGCCAGCAACCCGTCTGATTCAAACGCCGCCTGAGCCGCCGGATCGGTGCGAAACCGATCGGCGGGAAACAACTCTGCTAAACCAGTCAGGTTGCTGGGATTCACTTCACGTCTTTCCAACTGCGTGTTGCGGCACTGTCGAGCACGGCATCGCAGACACGTTGAGTTTCCAGTGCATCACGGAAGGTCGGAGCAGCGGGTTGGTCGGACTCCAGTGACTTCAAAAAGTCAGCGACTTGGTGCACGAAGGTGTGCTCATAGCCAATCTGCAATCCAGGCACCCACCAGTTGCCCATGTAAGGCTGATCGCCATCGCTGACGTGGATACTTCGCCATCCGCGGACGATGCTGTCGTCGTTGTGGTCAAAGAATTCCAAACGATGCAGATCGTGCAAATCCCAGCGAAGCGAACCGTGCTCACCATTGATTTCCAGCGTGTACAACGCTTTGTGACCGCGAGCGTAACGAGTTGACTCGAACAAACCGAGCGATCCGTTGTCGAAGTGGCAATGGAAAGCACAAGCGTCATCGATTTTCACAGGAGTCTTTTCGCCGGTCTCCGCGTGCACACGCTCTTTCACGAACGTTTCCGTCACGGCCGAAACATCTTGGATGCTGCCGTTGAGCCATAGTGCGGTGTCGATGCAGTGAGCCAGCAAGTCACCGGTCACGCCGCTGCCGGCGGCTTCCGCATCCAAACGCCACGTTGCCGCACCGCCCTGAGGAACATCCGCGTTGATCGTCCAATCCTGCAAGAAGTTGGCACGGTAGTGGAAGATCTGTCCGAGTCGACCTTCGTCAATCATTTGCTTGGCCAAGGTCACTGCGGGGACGCGACGATAGTTGTACCAAACCATGTTGCGAACACCGGCCTTTTCAACCGCTTCGCACATTTCAATGCCTTCGGCGGTGTTCATCGCCAGAGGCTTTTCACACAAGACCATCTTGCCTGCTTCTGCGGCGGCGATCGAGATTTCTTTGTGCAAGTTGTTGGGCGTGCCGACGTCGACAGCATCAATGTCATCGCGTTCGAGCAGTTTCCGCCAATCGGTTTCGACCGACTCGTAACCTTGTTGCTCCGCAAATTGCTTGGCCTTTTCTTCGTTGCGAGCGCAAACCGCTTTCAAGACGGGGTGATATTCCAGGTCGAAGAAGCGAGGTGCCTGACGATATCCGTTGGTGTGCGTCCGGCCCATGAAGCCGTAGCCGATCAGGCCAATGTTCAGAGGTTTCATTCGTTATTGAGGGGGAAGAAGGAGATTGACGTAGATGGAGGGCAGACGCCCATCCGCCACAAATTTGTTTGGCGAAAGGACAATCCATTTTCGCAAGTTACACGGAACATTTGGCAGCGTGGCGAAAGCCGTTGCTTGATCAAGTGGTTCACACAAAAAATCACAACCCGACGCGTGACGGCCTGTTGGCTGAGGCGAGTTCACAACCCAACGCGTGAGCGAGGGCCCCACAGGCTCGTTGCAATGACACGCAATCCCTCGCTAACGCTTCGGATTAGGATTCAATCAACAAGCCGGTGCGCGAGTGACCCTATCGAATCACTCGTTCCAACCATGGGCATCTTGGACACTTAGCATCGCTGCCAAAATATCGTTCCAGGTTTCTGGCTTGTGCATCACATCATTGGGGAACATGCATCCGTCCCAACAAATGTGTTTGCAGGTCTGCAACACATCGCCATGTTCGTCACGCAGCCAGTATCCAGCGTCTTTGGCGATGTCCAACTTTCCGTTGGGATCATTGGGCAAGCAGTGACGCCCGGTTTTGTCGTGGCTGCCAGTGCCGTGCACGGTTGCATCGTTCTGTGCGACATGGAAATCGATCGTCCACGGTCTCAGTGCATGCGTCAACTCTTTCAACGCGGCTGCTTTTTTCGCTTCGTCGGACCAATCAAAGTCTTGAGGCAAAATCGCATCTTCGGGAGCGTTGTAGCCGAGCAGGTACAACAACGTGTGCGCCATGTCGGCTTGGAACCCAAATCGTTCCGGATGGCCAACGCGTTCCAGCAGATCGACCATCTTCTTCCAAGACTGCATGCCGCCCCAACAGATTTCGCCTTCGGCGGCGAGGCGTTCGTCGTACTCTTCCGCGATGTCCGACGCGGCTTTGAATGTGTCCGCGATCTTGCTTTGGTTGGCTTCGGGATCCTTCACCCAATCGGCCACACCCATCGCACTGTCCAAGCGGATGCAGCCGTAGGGACGCACGCCGAGCTCACGCAGCTTCTTGCCGATCTCGCAGCCCTTGCGGACTTGTTTCAAGAACGCATCGACTTCCTCGGGACTTCCGCCCGCACTTCCGCCACCGGTGGGTTCCCAAACAGGAGCGACAACGGTTCCGATATTCAACGATCGGCTGCGAACCTTTTCGGCCAAAGCTTCCAGTTCCGCGTCATCGGCGTCGATGGAAACGTGCGGCGAAAACAAGAACAAATCGACCCCGTCAAATTTCCGCCCATCCACTTCCGCCGCAGCGGTCAGGTCAAGCATTTCATCCAAGGGAATGATGGGGTTGGCATCGTCGTCGCCCTTGCCGACCACTCCGGGCCAAGCAGCGTTGTGCAATTTTGGAAACGAGTTCGGGTGCTGGCTCATCGTTGGGAAGTGCCTTTGATCAGAGTGGGGTCGCTATCTGGTTGAATCGCAAGTTTAGACGGGAAGTATCGACCGATTCACCAAGTGGCCTGAAGCGTCATTTGGACGAATGGGGCGTGAGATCACTTCTTTCCCGAGCCACTAGGGTGGACATTGCGACCGCTCGTTGCAAGAACCCTTGGCCGAACCGGTGCGGCCGCTGACCACGAGTGCCCGCTCCCCCAGGAAGATCCGGAGTGGCTGAGAGCACACTGAAAGCGGTTTCAAGCCTTGTCCAAACGAAAATCGTCGGAAGCCGGAAACACGTTCCCAACACCTGTCGCCACTCCGTGGCTTTCCGGTTTCGGGAACGCCATCCAAGACCTCGCGTTGAAACCCGAGGCTGGCGAATTTCACCGCTCCGCGGTTCCCGCACGCAACGCCTGTGGTCCACATCCACTCAGCAATCGAAACGGCTTTCCGTGGCTCAACGCCCTAGGTAGGCGTCCAACTGATCCGCCTTTCGCATCAGATACGGGACGTGCTCGTCAGTTGCCTGCACCAGACGCTGCAACTGCCGCAGCTGATCTTGAAACTCCTGATTGAATTTCCTCTGTTGATCATCGCGCCAGCTTTGTTCGAGTTGATTCATTTGGGCTGACAGCCCGGTGCCGCGTTGTCGCAACTCTTCCGCGAATCGAGCCAATTGCGATGCGAACTGACGAATTTGATCCGGGTCACCGATGGCTTGATTCATGAAATCGCCTGAAGGGATTGTTGATAAAATTGCAAACTGGCCTGCAAGCCGTGTCGCTCCGCCAAATCGATGAGCAACCGGAGCGCCGCCAAACGCGTCTTCACAGGCCCGATCACAGCGTGGCGAATGGATGCTTGACGCAGGGATTTCATCGCCGCCATGTCTTGACTGAGCAACAACTGACAGCGTCCCATCAGCAGGAACGCGCCCGGCGAATGCGTTTCCGAATCCAACAGTGGCTCGAGCTCCTCCATCGCATCTTCGTACCGCTCCAATTAATACTGGGATTCACCGAGGACCTGGTGCAAGTTAATCTGCGTCGAATCTCGCGCTAGGCGCGAACGGAAAACTTTCACCCTACTGTTCGCACAATGGGTGGTCGCCCGATCAAATTCGT
>NZ_JBICHO010000270.1:0-10987 GCF_043100905.1 Rhodopirellula sp. JB055
AACAACGATTCAATCACGCCAACCACTCGTCAATTTAAAAACGAGCATTATTGCAAATGACATTTCTTTTCAGCTTTGCTTTCGACAAGCACAATGCAGCCAGGCACAAAGAAAGAAAATTGCTCGGCAGCCTTAAGACTGCCGAGCAACCGGTTAGCAAATCAGCCTCCAGTTCCTGCATGGTCGTGCTCGGCTTCGAGAACCAAGTTGCCGATACCTTCGATCCCCAAGTTGTCCTCGATCGATCCTGGCGAGTTGGCATCCAAAATCAGGCCGCCGTCTTCATTGGAAGTCGTATTGACCAACTTGCCGCTGACGATTGGTCCTTCGTCATCACCGTGGGCACCAGGAAGAGAAGCAGCAACGGTTGCAATCAAGTCATTCGTCTTGTGACCTAGAATCGCAACAGCAGCCAAGCTAACCAAAGCGATACCGCCAACAAGGATCCCGTACTCAACCAGGCCTTGGCCTTTTTTGTTCTTAAACAACTTACGCATTTTGTTTTCCTTTGAGAAAACGAGTTACTAACAATATTTTGTCGCCTGACCAAAGGTTCCGCATGACCAGTGCAGGCCGTGTGTGGCGGCGACGAACAAACCGCACACGATGTCTTTTCTTTGTAATGGACGAGGCGACGAGTCCCGAGCAAGAGGACTCGTCACCTCTTCCACTACGATATGTCTGTTGAAAGGAGCCCCACCGCGCAAAGCACAACCGCTCTGGTTTGGCCGGACCGTTTGACCGATCACACCGCCGCGCGACGGGACGCATTGGGTCGTGAGTCCAGTTGAATTGACGCGCACCAATCAAAGGTGAACACCAAAACAAACGAGGTAGAAAAAAACGCCAGAGATACAACCTGCCATGCGCGGACGACGGGCTGGAAGCCTATCCCACGGAACGAAGTGCAAAACCTAGGCTGAGATCGCCGGTGGCCCGCGAGGCTGGGGTATAGAAAGAAGAGTCGCCAACAACGGGCAAACAGCCGGGACGCTGGTGAGTTCTGAGGCATACTCGGCCGGAAGTACAACCACCAAATCCCAAGTCACACCGATGGGACTTGCCAATGATTGACAAATCCCACAGACTCTATGATCATGAGGGGCACACAATCCACCCGAATGAAGCACCACCTCAGATGCAGCGGCCGCCGATGCATCTGATTCCTTCACATGGTGAGGACACCCATTCGAACAACCAGACACCACCCCGCTCATGTTGTCATGTGAATGCAATTCGCTATCACAGGTCGCCACATGCAACCACGCCGGAGCGTGACCGAGAACGATCAGGCTGCATAGCAGGCTAGCGACAAGAGGCCGGAACAGCGAAGTCATGAAAACGACGTTCGATTCAGAGAAATTTTGACGGTTGCAAAGTGGTCCGTCCAAAGACGATTGCTCGGTTGTACGATGACTACAACCGATTCGTTCGTCAAGCTGATCCTCGTAAACTTCGCGATTTCAACGTTTTTGCCCGACCTTGAATCGAAACATCATTTCGGGTGCCACCTCGGCCCGGACGTGCGCCATCCGGCGTTTGTCGCGGATTCCAAGTTGAACCTGCGACAACACGCGAACGGCAACTGGACGCCCCCAACCTCGCCCGGCACTTCGTTTCACTCAACAGGCAATGCGGTCAATTGCCAATCACAAACAAACGGGTACCAGTTCGAACGATGATTTGCTCACCGGATGCCGCCACCCCGTACACAATTGGATCACGGGATGACGCCGCCGAGTTCTTCCGCCGTTCAGCGAAACTCTTGGCCATCGCGTCGATCTCATGCTCATCGAGTTTGCCATCGGCGTTGGTGTCGATTCGCCCGATCATACCTCGAAACATCTTGGGAATTTCGTCACCTTCTAAAACCCCGTCACCGTTCTGATCGCCAGCCTTGATCCGGGCTGCCATGCCTCCACCAGGGCCTTCGGACGCTGGCGAAGCATTGCCGCCACCACCATGTTGCCCACCATGCCCGTGAGAGCCACCGGACTCACCCGAAGACTCCTGGTACGTTTCGGGCGCTGGCGGGTTGTCTTGATCCCACAACCAATTGCTGGCCAGCTTTTTGAACTCAGGCCACGCAGTGATCACGTGACACTGACCGTTCTTGCAAAAGAAGTAAAGCTTTCCATCGGAAACAATCGGAGTCGCCCAACAATCCCCATCAATCCGTTGGCGGTAGAGAATCTCTCCGCTTTCCACGTCGAGGCAGTGCAGCACATTGGCCTTGTTCAGAAAATACGCGTGCTCACCGGCAACAACGGGGCTGGCGTATTCGCAGATCGCCTTGTCCGCACGCCACGCGACACGAGGCCGCCCATTTTCAATGCTGGAAAGATCCAAACAGCAGTTTGACTGCACGTCGCCATCCCCGGCAAACTCTGGCAATCGAGCACCGATCAACAACAAATTGCCGGCCACAGTGGGCGAGGGCACTGAGTTGCCTTCCAGGCCGTCAAGCGACCACAATGCATCGCCATTGGATGCGTCATAACCGGTCACGCTTCCTCCGCTGCTGACAATCAGCTGTTCCACGCCGTTCACTTCAGCGACAATCGGGGACGACCAGGATTTCGACGATTCACGATCGACGGTCCACGACGATTTGCCCGTCCGCTTCTCGATTGCGGTCAAGAAAGACGGTCCACCATGTTCCAAATTGAGAAACAAATGGGTGGCGTTTTGGGCCAACGAAGCTCCCACGCCGTGCGAATTGTCGAACTTGCCAGTCAACTTGGATACATCGCGAGCCCAAAGCAATTTGCCTTGCAGATCAACGGCAAACAAATCTCCCGTTTCGAAGAAGGCATACACACCTTCATGATCCACCACCGGTGTGGGGGCGGCGCGAGCGTTCATGTAGTTGGATGGATGCTGGTGCGTGGAATCCTTGGCATAAGTCCAACGAAGAGCCCCGGTCGCCAGATCATGACTCTGGACCAAGCAGGATTCGGACATTGAGCCTTTGACGCTGGTTGTGTAGACCGCGTCCTTATGAACGATCGGTGCAGACTGCCCATACCCATCGAGCTCACGCTGCCAAGCGATCCCTGTATCCTCGGACCACTCCATGGGGAGCGAGGCCGATCCGCGAGAGGAACCGCCGCCCCGAAAAGAGGTCCACTCGGCATGCGAACGGGCTGTCAAAACCAAGGCAAGTGACAACACGCAAAGCGTCACCACCTCCAACCGGGGGTTATTCAGATTCATTGAAATTCTCTCTGCATCGCCGGAGTGAGCGGGCAAATCGCGCCGCTTGAAAAGGGATTGGACTGGCAGCACCGGGCTGCCGGAGGACTCAACTTCGCAACGCCATTGCCTGGCAGCACAAACGCCAATCCCAAACCTGCGAGGCGTGATTCGCGTGCAGAAGCCCACTGGAGCCCGCGCGTGAGTCGCTTTGCCGCGAAAACGCAAAGGAAATGGGTCGGAACATGAAAGCCGCAAGAAAGCGAAGAGGTCGACGAAGTCGTGTCAGATGGTCCGACCAAGGACAAAGTGAAAGTTTCGTTACGATTGCGATCCAAGCCGAATTCGTCAACCGTTTCGACAAAAAGATTCACTTCGTTCTTTAAGTCTGCCCGTCCACCCCCGAGCAAAATCCCCCACACCGGCACCGCGAACCTTTTCGATTGACAATCCGTAAAGTCGCGAGAACAATCATTGCATCCACGGTCGGACCGTTGATTCATGCCTGAATCAATCTGCAGTGCTATCAGGCTTCTTGCGCCTTTCAACGTTGGCAACTCACCCTTGGCGTCGTTCCGGACCCTCACCGTCTACTTCACTCTGGTTGCATTGTTGTTCGGCAATGTTGCAGGTTGGGTTCACGTCGGATGCTCAACGCACCAATCGGCCTGCTGCGATTCTCACTGCGATTTGCCAGCAGGATCGCACGACCAATGGCATCGCCACGCACACACTGGTCACACACACGATCACAGTGAGCTGGGATACAGAGAGCCGGGATACAGTGAGCACGGGTGTTGCGACCACGCTCACACCAGCGCGGACGAACACGAAACAACGTGCCAAAGCAACGCAAGTTGCGTTTCGACCAAGTCAGAATCGGATCAACCGCCCGAGCCTCACGACTCGGATCACTGCTCGATTTGCCAGAGTTTCTTTGCGTCGCGTCACGCCATCTTTCTTTGGGACACAACGGTTCAACTGGAACCGTTGACTGCCTGCCGCGACGTGACGATTGCGGAAAACGCATTCGTCCCGCAAGCGATCAGCCATCTCCACCGGGTACGGGGTCCGCCCAGCGTCTGACGCTGAGTGATTGTTTTCCCTGTTTCGCTTCCGTACCCGAGGCGCGTTTCCATGGCAGTTGCCCAGGAGACGCCTAGGTCTGCGAGTTGGTTGTCTCGTGTGATGACAACCGATTTCTGTCCCTGGGCAAATCGTTTTGTTTATTGGCTGAAAGAACCCATCGGTTGGTTCGTTCTCGCAACCGCAATCAGCGTGATTGTTGGTCTGTACCTCAGTCCGATTGGCTGGGTCCTGGCCGCCTCGTTGACTGCGATCATCGTTGTCGGCATGGCGTGGCCCTTGGTTGCCGTGTACGTCACCACCTGTGAGTTGCGTCCCGAAGCGGACTCCGTTCACGAAGGCGATGCGTGCCGAATGCTCGTCGCCGTCCGCAACCGACTTCCCATTCCCGTTTGGGGATTGGCCGTCGAAGGTTACCTGGATTGCGAAGGCGATGAAGCGGTTCCCACCGTTGGACTGGCGTGCGTCGCCCCGTTGTGCGTCAGCGAATATGGAATCACCGTCCATCCTTCCCTGCGAGGTCACTACCCCATTCAGTTGCCACAGGTTGCCTGTTCCTTTCCATTTGGAATTTGGACGGCCCGTCGCAACCTGACGACGATGAAGTCGCTCACCGTATGGCCCAAGGTTTACCCGGTTCATGGTGTCTGCCCAATCATCGGAATGACCAGCACCGATCAAGGCGACGGCAATCGCAGCGGGCGCAGCGGTGACTTCATTGGGGTCCGAGACTATCGACGTGGCGACTCAGCGAAACACATCAACTGGGTCGCATCCGCCAAGGTGGACTCATTGGTCGTGACGGAACGTGGCGGCCCGCAGTCCGTTGAACTGGATGTTTTCATCGACACCGTGATACATCCCTCCTCCGCCATGTCATTCTCCGATGAAGAACAGATCGGACCAACCGGGCGCGAACTTTTGGCCAATCGAATACGCATGGCCGCCAGCGTCTTGATCAACCTGCATCAATCCGGCGTGCCGATGCGAGTCACGATTGGTTCGCAAAGCCTTCGGCTGGCACGCGGCAGCCAGGGCAGGCAGCAAATTCTCAACGCCCTCACTGAAATTCCCGCCGATGGAACAAACGCCACCATCCAGCGGAAACGGTCCAGCAAGAACGCAAGGATCGAGTTCTCATCGGATCGCGACGGCTGCGAAACCGTACAAGTCATTGACCCTCGCGGCGGACGCCGAGCTGGCGGACGATCAGTGATGAAGCAGATCGAATCAAGCGATGCACTGGCCGACCAGATCTTGTGTTTTTGGACGGAGGTGCGTGATGCAGACGCCGCCGCGTAGACGAAGAGAAACCATCCTGCTGGCGATCCTTGCAATCGCCTCCGTGGTGCCGTTGCGATTCTATGTGGAGTCGCGACCTTGGTTCCTGGCTGAATTCGGAACACTGTTGGCAACCTTTGCTATCGTGGAACTCGTCAAGACTTTCCGCGTGGAATCAGGCAGATCGAAACTCTTGACGAGTTCCGCGACGACGCTGCTCGCGATTGCTCCCATTCTGTTTGCATTTCTGGCCCGTTTTTTCGGATCACCAATCGCATTTGAGATGTCGATGCTATCGGCGTTTGGTTCGGTCTCGCTGGCCGTCGCAGTTGCGGCCAAAACGGATCGCACTCGAGCCATGTCGATGGTCGCCAGTGGCTGTCTGGTGCTGATTGCCACGTCGATCTCCGAACACTCGCAAGCGGTTTGGATCGCGGTTGCTTGGATGAGCGTTTGCGTTTGGCATTTGGTCGCCAATCACTGGGAGAAACTGGATGTCTGTTTGCCTGACTCCGTTCGTCCCACCGTGGGAGTCCGCCCTGTCAGCGTGCTCGCTGCGGTTATCTTATGCATCGTCGGGGGACTGGCAGTTCGAAATCATGTCGGGCCTGCCAACCGAATGACCAACGGTGTGATGCCCACCAGTGGCGGTTCCAAATGGTCGGACCCTGCAGCACGTTCCGGTGTTGGTTCCGGCGACGCCGCCATCGCAGCGAAAGATCATGCCGAGTCTTTTGGGGCGGTCGAATCAGAGATCTTCCTGGAATCCACCGAGTCGTCACTCTTCGACATGGTCAACGAAATGATCGGTGAACCCAAACAGAAAATGAAGTGGGATCGTCGCCAGGCGATGGGAAACGAAAACTTCATTCCCATGCACGATCAGGCTGCCAAAAGCGAAAAAGGTGGCTCTTCCTTCAGCACAGATCGCATGCCACCGAAGAAGCATCGACACTTTGAAGATGCGAAAGAAAACGCGGTGATTCAGTGGGCTGGCCCGACTGGCATTCGATTGGCGATGCAGCGATTTGACACATTCGATGGCGTCGACTGGACCAATACCGTCGATCGCTCCAACGACAAACTGAACCAGCGAGAGATCGACCAAAACGTTTGGTTCTTCGATCCCAAGTTGGAATCCAGAGTGTTCAGCGACAGCGATCTGGTGACGGTCAACCTGTTGAAAGTTCTGCGTCTTGATTCGACACGGTTCCCAGCCCCCATGATGACGGCAGGACTTCATATCAAGGACGTGAACCGTCAAGACTTTTTTGGAATCGAACACGATGGTTCGTTGTTCATGCCCGAACGAGACAAGATCCCGCCGTTGACGGTGGTGAACTTGGCATCCATCCAAGTGATGGAAGACGAACTGTGGGACGGGCTCGCGGGCAACCAAACGAGAACAAACGCGGGCCAACAAGCAACATCCGATTCCGCCCTCCACCCTTTCCAACAATTGCAGGACATCGTCCATGAACTGCGAACGGAGTTCACGTTCGATCGCAACACGCCGCCCCTGACGGACAATCCAGTCGAAGAGTTTCTTCAAACACGTCGCGGTGGCGATCACCTCTTTGCGACCGTCGCGGCGGTAAAAGCGAGAGAAATCGGACTGCAATCGCGATTGGTGACGGGGTTTTATGTTCCTCCGGACGCGTACGATATCTCGGCGGGGCATGCAAACATCACCCCCGAAGACGTCCACTTCTGGGTCGAAATCAAACTCAACGATGGACGGTGGTTTGAACTGGAACCGACGCCCGGATACCAACAACCCGTTTACACACCTTCGCTGTGGCTGAGCACCAAACGCTTCGCGGCTACCTATTGGATGCACGGCCTTCTGATCGCTGCACTGGGCGTGGCCACCTACCTCACACGACTGATCTGGATTGACTGGCTGCTGACAGCCGCCTGGTCATTGTCGTTGCTGCTGCCATCGCGGAAACAACTCGGTATCGCCATGCGAATTGTGGAAACACGTGCGAGCTTGATTGGCAAGGCTCGACCGACCGGAAAACCACAACGTGATTGGCTGGAAGCGCTCGTCGTTCGCGATGTTCACATGCGTGACCACGTCCAGCAATTTTGCGACGTGGCCGACCAAGCCACCTTTGGAAAACCCGCACCGATCGATCGTCGCCGACTCAACTCGCTCGTCCGTGCCTTGAATACAAAACAACTGAAATCGATGACCAACGAGACAATGGCATGAGTGTGGCAACCGAACACAAAGATCGAACACAAACCGCGTTGCAAGCGATACGCGATCAACTGGGAAGCGTCCTGTTAGGCAAGACTGAGCAGATCGAAATGGTCATTGCTTGCCTGCTCGCACAAGGCCACTTGCTGCTGGATGATTTGCCGGGGACGGGCAAGACCACTCTGGCAAAAGCTCTCGCCGATTGCCTCGGTGGACGACTGGCTCGAATTCAATGCACGCCGGACTTGCTGCCGACGGATGTGACGGGATTCAATTTGTTCAACCAAAAGACTCGTGAGTTCGAGTTCCATCCCGGACCGGTCTTCGCCGATGTGCTCCTGGCGGACGAACTGAACCGCACCACGCCTCGGACTCAAAGTGCGTTGCTGGAGGCGATGGCGGAACGGCAGGTCACAATCGATTCGGTGCCTCATTCGCTTTCCGAGACCTTTCTCGTCATCGCGACGCAAAACCCAATTGACTCACACGGCGCTTACCCGCTGCCCGAAGCCCAACTGGATCGGTTCACCATCAAACTTCAGATCGGATACCCCGACCGCGAAGCTCAACTTGGTATTCTTGAAAATGCCGCCCGAGCCGACAGCGCCAGCGAGCGAGCATCCAGCACGTTGTCGTTGACAGAACTGAGGCAGATTCAACAGCAGGTGCAAACGACATCCGTTCATCCGAAGGTCCAGGGATACTTGGTCGATTTGGTCGAGGCGACTCGCGACGACCCGGCCATCCAACTCGGCGTCAGCCCGCGAGGCATGTTGCTGTGGCAACGGATTGCGCAAGCCTGGGCGGTGCTTCAAGGACGCGACTTCGTGACCCCCAGCGACGTTGCCAAAGTCGCTCGCCCGGTGCTTTCGGTCCGGTTGCTGACCATGGCGGACGACTCCGATTCGGTGATCGATCGGATCATGAACCAAGTTCCCGCGCCGGAGTACAAATGATGACTCAAAAGCCCCAGCCACTGCAACCTCGCCCCGCTTCGTGGCGGGGATGGTCACACGCTGACTCCAATACGGAATCGTCCTCTCGGTTCGCTCGACCCTCCCAAAAATCGTGCGGCTCCACTTCACCCTCTCTCCGGGAGGGTGATGACAGAACAGCGTCCCAACCATTCGCTTGGTTGCACCATTTCCTCACCCTTTCGCTGCTTGTCTTGCTTGCCGGCTGCAGCACGGATGACGCTCCCAAAACGTCCAACTTTGAAGACGATCACGTCGTGTCTGCACACTGGCCCGAAGACCTCGCCGATTTGTCCAGCAAACTCCGTACTCGCATCTCCGCGAACAATGATTTCTCCGACGAAGAACTGCGGCAGGAAATCAAAGACCTCGTCGAATGGGTGGGCGAAGTTGCCGCCGACACAAATCTGTCGGAAGCCGATTGGATCCCTTTGTACGAAAGCAGCCAGGCCGTCTCGGCAAACTTGAAGGCAACGAACGAGCCATTCTCCAACGACGACCTGGAACAAATCGAGTCACTTTGCCAACGGATCGACGCATCCATTGCAAAAATCCCTGACCAACTCGCCAGTTTGAAGGCAACCGGATCATGAGCCAACCTGTTTCAATCATGTTGACGGGCGGACTCGTTCGCGTCCTTCAAGGCTTCGCTGCGGCAGCGCCGACGTTCCTGGTGGGCATGCTGATTGCCTCGATCATTCGGTACTACTTAGGCGACAAAGGCACACGCAGACTGTTCGGAGGTGACACCCTGCGGTCACTACCGCAATCGTGGTTGGTCGGAATGCTGTTGCCTGTTTGCTCGATTGGCGTGCTGCCGATTTTGCGTGAGATGCGTCGGGCGGGGGTGAAGCCCGGAGCGATGTCTGCATTCGCCCTTTCCGCTCCGCTGTTCAATCCGCTCTCGCTGCTATACGGGCTCACGCTCAGCCGGCCACTGGTGATCCTGTTGTTCGCATTTGGTTCGCTGATCATCGTCACGGCACTGGGGCTGTTCTGGGACTCGATCGAAAAATGGTCCAACCGCAAAGAGACAGAAGATGAACTGGTAAACCAGCGTGATTCGGAAACGGACCACACCGATGACGAACCCCAAGATCACTTGATCGGCTTGCGACGACTCGCAGCAACGTTCGTTCACTTCTCCCGCGAACTCACCGGCGTCAATCTTGGCTTGACCATGCTGGCGTTGTCCGGCCTTGCGATCCTGGCGGCGGCCCTACCGTTTGGTGCGATGCAGCATTCGGTTGAACGCGATGATTGGTTCGCCCCTCTCAAGATGCTCGGCGTCGCGATTCCCGTTTATGCGACGCCGATGTTGGCCATGAGCCAACTCGGGATGATGTTCCAACATGCCAATTCGCCCGGTGCCGCGTTCACGTTGTTGATTTTGGGCACCGGCATGAACTTGGCAACACCGTTTTGGTTTGGAAGGAACTACGGATTCAAAGCCACCGCATGCTGGACCGCTTCGCTGTTGGTGATCGTGTTAGGCATTTCATACGCGATCAATCGACCACTCGTTCCGCCTGGCGTCGAACCTGCCGGGCACACACATGCCTTCGACATCTACGCCAACCCGATGTCGATTCACCACAGTCTCTCCACAAGCACATTGTATGACTTGGTGGTGAAAGAGATGGACTTCAGCGTCATCGCAGCACTCTCGGCTCTAGGCGTATTCAGCCTGATTGGCATCGGGTTGCGGGTGATGAAAATTGATGAGGCTTGGTTGGTGAGCACCGCCAAATCTGACTCGTTTGCCTCCTCTCTTTCAACGCAAGACGCACAAGCTCGCAAGGGACTCGACATCGTTGTCCCGCCGGGCGTCATCGGTGCGACCATGCTGGCGGGATTGGTCGCGATGAGCGTCGTCGCCTGCTTCGCTTACTACCCATCGGCAGAAGAATGCCTGGACGAGATCAGCATGGCCCGGGCCGAATGTCTCGCCGCCGCCAACAGCGGCCAAGCCGAACACGCGCTGTACTGGTTGCCGGTTTGGGAAGACTGGAGCCGCCGCATGGAAGTTGGCACTTTCATTCGCACGGGCCAGATTCGCCCCTACCAACGCATGCAGGGCTATTTGATTCGCAAAAAGCTTGAAATGCTCGAGCACGAATTGGAACACGACCCATTTGAATTGGAGGAAACACAACAGGTCGTGAGGGATATTCTGGCAACCAACTCCCGCTGGGTGCGGTCATTTCGGCCCGAACAGTGACACTCGGGGTTCAACGAGACTACA
>NZ_JBICHO010000271.1:0-8171 GCF_043100905.1 Rhodopirellula sp. JB055
GTCGCCCAACATCCCGACAACTACTTGAACCAACGAGTCATGCAAGAGGCTCGCGAACACGCCCGACACAACGACTGGCCTGACGTCGTGTCGTCGCGTTGGTTGTGGGTCAACCGATTGTTCGGACTGTCCGGGACCGTCGCGTCACTAGTCTGCGCCGCCACTTTCCTGCTCGCTGAACCAGACGCTTCTGCCACAGCGTCCTCGGTTGCCCTGCCCAAACCAGACGTGGTGATTCAACCCGGTAGCACAGAAATCGAACGCGGCACCAATTTGTTGGTCACAGCAGAATTCCAAGCCGACTGGATCAATCGCCAATCCGCTGTCGAACCGGAACTCGTCCTGACCGCCATCGCTAACCAACCTGTCGAATCGATCCAGGAAACCGACGAACAACTTGACGGAGATCCCAAGGAACCGCGAGTCGCCCGTTTGCCCATGCGGCGAAGCATGGCGGATCCCATTTGGGGCGGTTTGGTTCCCGAGGTGGACGAGTCCTTCACATACCGAGTCGCTCTGCCGCACTGGACAAGCGAAGAATATCGTGTCGAAGTTTTCGAATACCCAACCGTCACCCGAAGTGACGCGGCGATCGTTTACCCCGAGTTCACCGGACTGGAAAACCGTCGTATCGAAGACACGGTGCGGGTCTCGGTCGCCAAGGGCAGCGAAGTCACTTGGTGGGTGCGAGTCAACAAACCGGTCACATCAGCCCAACTCCTTCCAAAGCCATACAAGAAAGACGAAGAGTACTACGAAGCTCCCTCGCCATTGGAACTGACCCAAGACCCCGAGCGTCCTCTGTGGTGGTCCGCCACGATCAAAGTGGACGAAAGCCAACGATACGACGTGGAACTGAAGGACGAGAAAGATCGCACGAACCAATCATCGACTCAGCTCATCGTTCGAATGCTTCCCAATCAGTTGGCCAAGATCCGGCCCACCGTCGGCGGCGACCTTTCCGTTTCTGCTCTCGAAGAGTTCCTGATCGCCGCGGAAGTTCGCGACGATCATGGGCTTGCTCGCGCTGGCGTCTCGCTGACATTCGCCGGTAAACCACCGCAGGACATTGTGCTGGCCGAAAACATTGCGGCCAATCAAAAGCAAACGATCCAGCACCTCGTCGACATGGAATCACTTGGTGCGAAACCGGACGAACTGCTGTCCTACTCGTTCTGGGCCGAGGACAAGGTGGACATCGAAACGTCCGAGACCAACCTCCGACGCACGCAGAGCGATTTGTACTTCGCCGAGGTCCGACGCTTCGAAGACATTTTTCGCGAAGGCGATCCGCAATCCAGCCAACCTTCTGAACCGTCCGAACCAAGCGAGCAAGAACAACAAGCCGAAGAGCTGATCGAAACGCAAAAACAAATCATTCAAGCAACGTGGAAGCTGATGCAATCCACCGTTCGCTGGAACGAGCAAACGACCGCCGACGTTCGCGTGGTCGCCGACTCTCAACAAGACGTGATCGCTCAACTGGATGAACTGGCGCAGCAACTCAACGAAGCCGAAGCCAAGCAGCACGCCGCCAACGTTCGACAATCGATGCAAACCGCCGTTGCGGAACTGAAACGAGCGATCGAAACCAGCGATCGAGAACCCCTGTCGGCTGCCGTGGTCGCAGAACAACCCGCTTACGCCGGTCTGCTGCGAATGCGAGCCAGTGAATTCGAGGTCACGCAATCCCAACAACAGCAACCCAGCCAAGGTTCCGCGGGCCAACAACGCAAGCAGCAGCAACTCGATGAACTCGAACTGGATCAGGAACAGGACCGCTACGAGACGCAGCAACAAGCTCAGATGACACCGGAGCAGCAAGCTCAGCGCGAGACGCGTCAGGTTCTCAGCCGGTTGAGCGAACTGGCTCGTCGACAACAGGATCTCAATGAGGAACTGGCACAGCTTCAATCCGCGATGCAACTGGCGGACGACGAAGAGGAAAAGGAAGAACTCCGCCGCCAACTGGAACGCCTGCGAGAACAGCAACAAGACATGCTTCGTCAAACCGACGAACTGATGGAACGCATGAATTCACCCGAGAACGCTTCCACCATGCAGGAAGCCAGCGAACAGCTTGAAGAAACGCGAGAAAACATTCGTGAAGCGGGCGAAGCGATGGAACAACAGGACGTCGGGAAAGCACTGTCCAGCGGCAAACGTGCCGAGCGTGAACTGGAAACCGTCCGCGAAGAAATTCGCGAACAGGCTGCAGGTCAGTTCAACGAAGCGATGCAGTCGATGCGAGAACGCGCCCGCGACCTGAACACTCAGCAACAAGAACTCGAAGAAAAACTCGCTGAGATGGATGCCCCCAGAGAATCACCTGGACTGCGTTCCAGCGGCGGTCGCGAAGAGTTGACCGACGCTCTCACTGAGCAACGCGAATCGCTGGGCGAACTGATGGAAAACATCGAAGAAGTCGTCCAAGATGCAGAAGAGTCGGAACCACTGCTCGCGCAAAATCTCTACGACGCGTTTCGCGAAATTCAACAACGCCGCGCCGAAGAACGACTCGACGCTGCCAGCCAACTTCTTCAGCGTGGCTTTGACCCGCAGTCGCAACAGATGGCTGGGCAAGCCGGCGATGCGATCGAAGAGTTGAGCGAACAAATCGAAACGGCCGCCGAAAGCGTGCTGTGAAACGAATCGGAAGCATTGCAGCGGGCTGCCAACCTAGCCGAGCAATTGGAATCCGCAGTGGACGACGAAGTTCAACAAGCACGCTCTGACGCCCCGAGTGCGAACGGGCAGGGCAGGGCAGACCAACCTCAAGATGAAGAACCTGGTGAAGGCCAACCGGGGCAAACTCCGGAGGGCCAAGCTGGTGACCAACCCAGTGGCCAGCCAGGCAGCCAATCACCCGGAGGTGAAGTACCCAGCGAAGAAAACCAGCCCGGCCAAGGCGGAACGGGTCAACCGCAAAGTGAACAACCACCCGGTGAGCAATCAAACGGCAACCTACCACCGGGCGAGCAATCACCCAGCGAATCGGAAGGTGGCCAACTGCCGCAGTCAGGCTCGCCATCGGAGTCCGACTCGCCATCTCAACCCAGCTCACCGGGGCAGGGTGGGGCAGGGCAGGGCGGCCAAGCTCAGGACGGGCAGCCCCAAGATGGCTCCGCACAAGGTGAACCATCCGAAAACGGCGAAACGCCTGGGGATTCCGAGAGTCCCAGCGGGCCTCCCGGACTTCGTCCCAGCTCCCAATCCCAACCAGGCCAATCCCAACAACCAGGCCAATCGCAATCGCCCTCCATGAACCCCAGCCAGGGTGAACGAGGGGGCGCCAACCCAAGTGCGGCCCAAGCACCATCGTCACCGAGCAACTTCACATCGCCCCTCACCGGCGAAGGTTTTCGCGAATGGTCGGATGGCTTGCGAGACATTGAGGAGATGGTCTCCGATCCCGAACTGCGTTCACGCGCCACCCGAATCCGGGAACGAGCCCGCGACATGCGTGAAGAGATTCGTCGCGAATCCAAACCACCTCAATGGGACTTGGTCGAAGAGATGATTGTGGAACCCATGCGAGAACTCAAACGCGATCTCGCTGAGGAATACATGCGGCGCAGTGCCAAGAAACAATCCCTGGTTCCAATCGACCGTGATCCCGTTCCGGATCAATACTCCGAAGCCGTGCGACGTTACTACGAACGAATTGGGAGCGGGCTTTGAACGACGCTCTCAACACGTCTGACAACTGGACCCAGCATTTGGTCTGGGGTGCACCAGAGTGGATCGTCCCCGCCGCGATCCTCGCGGTTGTGCTCGCCGCTGCGATCGGCTGGTCCTACACCCGATCTCGCGCGTCCACCCCGATTCGCGTGCTCGCGGCTACCCTGAAACTGATTGCCGTTGCATTGATGCTGCTGTGTCTGCTTCAACCGATGTGGCGGGGCGAGCGTCCCCGCCCGCAAGCCAACCTGTTTCCGATTCTGGTCGACACCAGCCAGAGCATGCAGCTCCAAGACGTCGACGAAAAACTTTCCCGCGGTCAAAATTTTGCCGATGCACTCGCACCCGACTCCGACTGGCGAGTTCGCCTGGAACAAACCTTCGACGTGCGGCTGTTTGGCACCGATTCGCGATTGAGCCGACTCGCTGACATCGAGACGCTCGAATTCAGCGGCACCCAGTCCTCCTTGCAAACGTCGATCGCTGCCTTGTCCCAGCGACTCGAGGGACGCCCCGTCGCCGGTGCATTTCTTTTCAGCGATGGCAACCTCACCGATGCCGATTCCGAAGCAATCACCAGCACGGATTCTCCGTTTCCGATTTTCCCCGTGCTGCCCGACCGTCCGACCACTCCGACTGATTTGCGACTCGAACGTGTCAGTGTGACTCAAAGTGATTTTGAAACCTCGCCGATGACCGTGCGTGCCGATGTGATGGCAACCGGAATCGAAGACCAAGAGGTCGTCGTGCAATTACTGAACGCATCCGGAACGTCCATCGAAGAGAAAACAGTCACCATTGAAAAAGAAGGTGAACTCCAATCGGTGACCTTCCGCTTTCGCCCGGAACAATCGGGAACGCAGTTCTATCGCGTGCTGGCGTTCGCTCCCTCCCAACGCAAATCGATTCGGTCGCAAATCGATGAGGGCAAAGCCTGGCTGGAAGGATCCTCCGGCGATGAAGCCACTCTGCGAAACAACCAGCGTTGGATCGACGTTCAACCGCGGCGTGGACCATTTCGTATCCTGTACTTAGCTGGACGTCCCAATTGGGAATTCAAATTCCTCCGCCGTGCACTGCAGAGCGACGCTGAAACGCAGCTTGTGGGGTTGCTGCGAATCGCCGACAAAGAACGCAAATTCAACTTCCGCGATAAGAGTGTGAACACGAGCAACCCGTTGTTTGCTGGGTTGGGTGACGACGAAGAGGAAACCCGCGAGCAGTACGACGAAACCGTGATGATTCGCTTGGGTGTCAAAGAATCTGAAGAACTCAGCAAGGGATTCCCCGATACGTCCGAGGAACTGTTCGCCTATCACGGAATCATTCTGGATGACATCGAACCCGAGTTTTTCACGCAGGATCAGATGCTGCTTCTGCGGCAATTCGTGAGCTTGCGTGGCGGCGGTTTGCTGATGCTGGGAGGCCAAGAATCATTCAACGATGATTCCTTTGGAAAGACACCTTTGGGCGAACTTTCCCCCGTCTATGCCCCGCGAAATCGGCCCGATCAACCGGCTCCCGCTGGTAAGTGGACAATCACGCGAGAGGGTTTGCTGCAGCCCTGGCAGCGACTCCGCGAAACCGAAGCCGCTGAAAAACTGCGACTCTCAAAGATGCCACCGTTTCAAGTCACCCATGAAGTGGGCGACATCAAACCAGGGGCGATCGAACTGGCTCAGTTGAAAACGCAATCCGGCCAGTCGGCTCCCGCATTCATCACTCAGCGATTTGGCAAAGGGCGGACCGCAGCCATGCCGATCGGCGACTTCTGGCGTTGGTCAATGCGAAAGAACCAGCAGAACAACTCCGCTGAAGTCAACGACGATCCCGCTCAGGCTTGGCGTCAGATGGCACGTTGGTTGGTCGGAGAAGTCCCGCGCCGAGTGGAACTGGGCATCCAACCGGACAGCTCAACCGGGTCCACCGACTTGCGAGTCCTGGTACGAGATGAATCCTACCTGCCGATGGAAAACGCAACCGTCACACTCAATGTGACCGGCGAAGATGGCATCCCGATCCCACTCACCGCTCGGCCGGACGCGGATGAACTGGGAACATACACCGCCACGTTTGTTTCTCGCGAATCCGGTCGGTTCATGGTTTCGGCGGATGTGAAAGCGGCCGACCAGAGCTTCATCGGAAACGACGAAGGCGGCTGGGTCAGCGATCCCGGTATGGAGGAGACTCAGCGGTTGGCGTGGAACGAAAACTGGCTGAATCACTTGGCCGAATCGACAGGCGGAGAAGTCCTGCGAGTCTCAGACCTTGGCGACTTTGTCAGCGACCTTCCCAACCGAGAAATACCAGTGACGGAAACATGGGTCTATCCCCTTTGGCACCAAACATGGGTGATGGTACTCGCGATGGCATGCCTCTGCGGTGAGTGGGGACTTCGACGATGGAAAGGACTCGCATGAGCGACCGATTGAAAACGCTTCGTGGAAATCACTGGGCCAAATTAGGCATCGCGACCGTACTGTGCATGCCCCCATCAACGATGGGCTGGGGACAAGACACGTCGTCGGTCGATCCAATCACGACCTCCCAAACAAAGCAAGAATCCCAAACGGCGGATTCAACAGACAGCACACTCGTTCGTGGCGATCTGATTGTGGTTGTCGGCGCGGCGGGCGAAGAAACGTATGAACCCGTCTTCCGCGAGTGGTCCGACACGTGGGTGCAACTTGGGAAAACGGCGAAGTTGAACACAATTCGAATTGGCGAGGCGGCTTCCAACAATGAACAGAGCGATTTGCAGTTGCTGGAGGAAGCTCTGCAAAAAATGGAAACGGATTCCCCGCGACCACTGTGGATCTCGCTCATTGGCCACGGAACTTTTGCTCGCAACATCGCAAAGTTCAACTTGCGAGGCCCCGATGTTTCGGCGGATCAACTGAAGGATTGGTTGGCGGGTTTCAAACGGCCTGTGGTGGTCATCAACAACGCGTCTTCCAGCGGTCCATTCATCAACGCTTTGTCGGGCCCCGATCGAATCATCGTGACCGCGACCAAGAGCGGCAACGAACAGAACTTCGCAAGGTTCGGTCAATATTTTGCGAAAGCCCTGGCGTCGATCGACTCCGACCTGGACCACGACGATGCCGTCTCGATTCGCGAAGCGTTTGTCAGAGCGAGCAAGGGCGTCGAACTGTTCTACGAAGCCGAAGACCGTATCGCGACGGAGCATGCGTTGATCGATGACAACGGGGACGGGTTAGGCACCAAAGCCGACGACCTTCGCAAAAAAGTGCTCACCCCCGAGCAACTGTTGATGCTCGATGGGAAACAGGCGGGCCGCATGACGGTCGCCCCGGTTGCCAACTCATTGAATTGGACCGACGATCAACTTCAACGTCGCGACGAATTGGAAGATCAACTGGACGCACTTCGCATGCAGCGGCTTTCCAATCCCGCGGCTTTCCCTGACAACCAATGGGCGGATCACCTGGAGAAAATCCTAGTCCCGCTCGCCGAACTCTACCACGAAGTTGAAAGCAACTCGCCTCCATGAACTCACCCGCTCGATTGAAAGCTTCTGTCTGCGTCGACGCTGTCCTCGAAAACCTGTCCACCGTGGATGCCATGAAATTGGTCGCAGAGTGCGGCTACCCCGCTTTTGAATTTTGGAAGTGGTGGGACAAGGACCTGGACGCAATCAATCAAGCTCGAGAAGAACTGCAACTGCAGGTCGCGGCATGCTGCACCAAATTTGTCAGCCTCGTTGATCCCGCCACGCGAGCTGAATACCTGTCGGGCCTGAAAGAATCCGTTGAGGCGGCAGGTCGACTGGATTGCCCCGTGCTGATCTCTCAAGTCGGTGACGCACGACCGGGTGTCGATCGTGCAGAGCAACGGGACTGCATGGTGGCAGGTTTGAGAGAAGCCGCCCCGATGCTGGAAGATTCCGGCGTTGTGTTGGCGATCGAACCGCTCAACGAACTGATCGACCACGCAGGTTATTACCTGGTCCGCAGTGACGAAGCGTTCTCAATCATCGAAGAGGTTGGCAGCCCGAATGTGAAGGTCACCTTCGACATCTATCACCAACAAATCAGTGAGGGTCACGTGATCGCGAATTTGACGAAGAACATCGACGCGATCGCTCACTTTCACGCCGCAGGCAACCCTGGTCGACACGAACTCGACCGCGGTGAATTGCATTACCCGTCCATCTTTGCCGCGATCGCGGACACCGACTACTCCGGCCACGTCGGGCTGGAGTATTGGCCTGTGAACGATCCCGCCACGGGACTTTGCGACGCCGCGTCCTGGATCAAGAAGGTTTGAATTTCTTCTTGCCGCGTTTCGCGGTCGGCGCGGTACTTCCGTTGTTGCGGGACTTGTTCCCAAACGATCGTTTTCCGCCGCCGGAGAACTTCCCCTTGCGAAAACCTTCTTTGCGGAACTTCTTGCGGCCACCGCCGCCTTCGAAGTCGTCCACATCATCGCCGGCTTCTTGGAGGTTCAACCGTTTGCCGGCGACCCAT
>NZ_JBICHO010000272.1:0-3653 GCF_043100905.1 Rhodopirellula sp. JB055
TTTCATTTGATTTGACGCATGTTCTGGAATGGTTGCCTCGTCCACTAGCCTAAAACCAAGTCCTGACAGACGACTAACTTTGTACCTCCACCACCACACGTCCGCGGTGATCACTCTGGCCCCAATTTTTCGCCGTTTCGATCACGTCGTCGAGTTGGATCTCATTGGTCATGGCTTCCAATTTTGCCAGATCCAAATCTTCCACCAAACGCTGCCACGCCTCCGATCGTCGAGGTTGTTTGCACTGAACACTGTCGATGCCGACCAACGTCACGCCTCGCAAGATGAACGGAGCCACCGTCGCGGGAAATTCCATGCCACCGGCCAGCCCACACGCGGTCACGATGCCGTCGTACTGGGTGGACGCACAAATGTTTGCAAGCGTGTGACTGCCGACGACATCCACTGCGCCCGCCCAACGTTCTTTGCCCAGCGGTTTCCCGGGCTGCGAAAAATCAGATCGCGGCAGCACTTCGCTCGCACCAAGTTCTTTTAAATAGTCCGCCGCTTCCGGACGTCCCGAAACCGCCGCGACTTCATAGCCCAGTTTCGATAGCAACCCAATCGCGACGCTGCCGACGCCTCCACCGGCACCGGTCACCAAGATCGGGCCTTGTTCGGGCGTGACACCGCCACGTTCCAACGCCATCACACACAACATTGCGGTGAAACCAGCCGTCCCGATCGCCATCGACTGACGCAGCGACAATCCCTCTGGAAGCGGCACCAACCAATCGCCCGGCACTCGAGCCAATTCGGCGTACCCGCCCCAGTGGGCTTCGCCAATTCCATAGCCCGTCACCAAAACCTCTTGGCCGACTTGATAACGATCATCGTCGCTGGATTCAACGACGCCAGCCAAATCGATTCCGGGCACCATGGGGTAGGAACGAATCACCGGCATCTTTCCCGTGATCGCCAACACGTCTTTGTAGTTGAAGCTGGACCAGTGCACTCGCACGGTCACATTGCCCTCAGGCAACTGTTGCTCATCAATGTCTTGCAACGTTGCGTTAATGTCCTTTTCGTTCTTCGTGACCAAGACGCCTCGCATGGTTCTGTTCCTCGGTGTGTGTGGGGAATGATCACAAGGTCTAGCAATGCAGATTCTCCCTTAACATCCGCCGGTCCCCAACCCGACAACGATCCATAGATTTCGCCAGCATGCCGATCGCGTCTCGCCCTGAAAAACACGGCGTTTCTGGTTTTATTGCAACAGCTCGAATAGAAGCCGCCCACCCGCTGGAATACGATGCCTCGTCTCGCTTCCCCACCCCATCTTCCCCAGATGAATCTCATGCGTTTGCCAGTTTTCGCACTCCACCTGCTTCTCGCCAGTTGCGTCGTGATCGGACATTCCTTCGGCTATGCCGACGATGCGTCTTCCCAGACACCGACGCAGTGGGAGGTCACCGAGCTTCGCTTCCAAGTCGACACACTGGCAGACAATCCGGTCGACACACCGTTCTCCGCGACCTTCACAAACGAAGCTGGGCAAACACTCAAAGTCCCCGGCTTCTACGACGGAAACCAAACTCATTGCATCCGCTTCACGCCGTCCGCCGCGGGCAAGTGGAGCTACCAAACCGCTTCGCCCAACACCGAGCTCGACGCTCAAACCGGCACGCTGAATGTTGCCGCGGCCGCCGACAAACGTCGTGGCGGAATCGAGCTCGATCCAGACAACAATCGTCAGTTCCAATTTCAAAACGGGGACCGCTATTATCCGATCGCCTTTGAATGCGATTGGCTGTTTGCACTCGACGCTGAAAACGCGGGCGACCTCCCCAAAACGCGACAGTTCGTCGACACGCTGGCCGAAAACGGATTCAACCAAGTCGTCCTGAACGTGTTTGCTTACGACGTCAAATGGGCCAAGGACGATGGCCTGGATTCCAAGTACGAATACGGCAGCCCCAACGTCTATCCGTTTGCCGGCGACAACGAATCACCTGATCATACGAAGCTCAACATCAAGTATTTCCAACGACTCGACCGAGTGATCGAATACCTCGATCAAAAGGGCATCGCCGCTCACCTGATGGTCTACGTCTGGAACAAACGCGTGAACTGGCCAGTTGCCAACTCAGACGCCGACAACCGCTACTTCGATTACGTCGTCCGCCGATACCAAGCCTACCCCAACCTGATTTGGGATATCTCCAAAGAGGCTCTCGGATACGGGCACAACGACGTCAACTACATCCACGGCCGCATCAAGCGTCTGCGTGAGTTGGATGCCTACCAACGTTTGATCACCGTGCATGACTACGGCTACTGCCGACGCTTCGCCGACAAAATTGATTTTGTCTCCGTCCAGCTTTGGCAATCCGAGCTCTACCACGTGATGCGAGAAGTCTGCAAAAACATCCCCGGCAAACCGATCCTCAACATCGAACACGGCGGCTACGAAAAAGGCCCGTACGTGGTTTTCAACGGCAACTACACCTCACCGGAAGTCTGCCTCGAACGAGCCTACCAGTGCGTCTTCGCCGGCACGTTCCCAACCCACTACTGGCAAGGCGCCGCATGGAATGTCATCGTTCCCGACATCACCGAACTCGACCCCGAAAATCGCCCGCGATTGGACTACTACCGCCACCTGCAAACCCTGGTCGAAAAGTACGACCTTGGCAATTTGATCGCCGGTAACAAACGCAGCAACGCTGGCTTCTGCCTCCACAACGGCAAGGGGCAAATCCTTTACTACGTCCCCAAAGAAAATGACTTCTTAGGACTGCGTCTGCCCAGCGAAGTCCGCGGGCAAACGATGAACGTGACCTGGTTCAATCCCTTTGACGGCACGTTCAGCGAAACGACTCAGCAGAAGATCGAACAATGGCCCGCCGTGAAGGTCCCTGGCGGAGATGGTTTCCGAATCTTGATCCTGAACCATCCCGTTGCCAGCGAGTGAATCACCTTACACGGCCACAGGAATTCGTTGCAGGAACTCGAGCGTTGCACTGGCGAACTCTTCCGGGTTGTCTTGCGGAACCCAGTGCGAGCAGTCCTTCATCGGATGCAGTTCCGCATGAGGCATGTCGTTTACCAACCGCTCTGCCGTGCTGATCGGCTGCCATTTGTCGTCTTCGCCCCACAGCAGTAGCGTCGGTTGTTGCATTTGGCCCAGACGACTGGTCAGTGGAGTGGTGTGGTTCGTGTTCAAGCTCGCCGCGTTGCGAACCAGACTCACGATTCCGTCACGTTCTTGGTATGGCGTCACGATGCCTTCCTTGAACTCTTCGGTGAGGCGTTCCGAACGAGTCAAACCGAACCGAAAACTCTCGACCAACTTTTCCGTCATCTCTTCCGGTTGCATTTTCGCGTTGCGGGGGTGTCCCATCGCGAGCATCTCATCCACGGGCCAACTGTCGTAGGCGACGCTGTTGGACAACACCATCGATCGCACCAGTTCGGGCTTTCGGTCCGCCAAGATCAGTGCCACACCGCCACCGATGTCGTGAGCAACGAAGTGGGCACTTTCGACGTCCAAATGATCCAAGAAACGCTCAATGAAGTCAGCCTGAAATTCTATCGAACGATCAAAATGGTCGCGGCGATCGGAGTAGACATAGCCAAACATGTCCGGCGCGATCACCCGGTAATGCTGAGCGAGCGTGACGATCACCTCGTGGAACAAAAACGACCACGTG
>NZ_JBICHO010000273.1:0-28543 GCF_043100905.1 Rhodopirellula sp. JB055
GTGCTTAGCAACGAGCGTCGAACAAGTGTCGGACAGAAGGCGTGGGATAGGCTTCCAGCCTGTGTTGCGAGACATTTATGGTTTGCGAGGAACCCATGTCTCGGGTGCGTCCAGCATCAGCGGTTGGTGAAAGACCGTCAGTTCGTCGCCTTGAGTTTGCATCCAATCTTTCAATTCGGCCAGCAAACGTGAGCGAACGTTTGCCAGTTCAGGGTCGTCAGCCAGGTTCCGAGTTTCGTTCGGGTCGTTGGTCAGGTCGAACAGTTCCAGTTCAGGCCGTCCGTGATGGCTGGCGACAACCTCTGCCGCATGAGGATCGCTCTTGGCCGCCTCGGTCCACTCTTTGAAGTAGTCGCCCGATGTGGCACGCAGTAGCAAATCGATGTGTGTCGTGAACGCAAACTCGGGGTGAGGGTTCCAAATCAATTTGTATTTGTCGGTTCGAATGCTGCGACTCAGGTAGACGTTCATCATTCTGTCGCCGCTGTGCGTCGTGAAGATTCGTTCGCGATGACCTTCGGATGCATCCTGCAACACTCCGGTGAATGACTTTCCATCGATGTCTTGGGGCACATCGCCACCGCCGACTTCGATCAAGGTTGGCAAAATATCGACCCAACTGACCATGGCATCGGTGCGTGAACCAGGCTCGATCATTCCTTCGCGAGAGACGATGAGCGGGATGCGAATTCCTTCGTCGTAGAGCGTCCATTTGCCGAACGGGAACTGAGCCCCGTGGTCACTGGAAAAGAGGAACAATCGATCATCGGAGAGGTGTTCGTCAACCAATTGCCGCAGTTCACCGAGGTAGGCGTCCAAGTCTTTGACCTCTTGCAGGTAGCGAGATCGCTGGACTCGAGTTTGTGGCGTGTCGAGCAATTTCACCGGCAGTGACATGGATTCCGGATCCACGGTGGATTCACTCGGCCAAGGAACGTGCGGGTTGGAAACTCCGACGAACAACGCCAGCGGCCGCGAATCGTTTCGGCTTTCAAGAAAAGCCCGGACGTTCTTTTGAACCGCGGGAATGTCCTGTGCTCGGTCGTGTGTGTCGAATTGATAGTCCGGTGCACTCCGAGAATGCGCCACCTTTCCAAATGCCACCGTCTGGTAGCCCAATTCATTCAAGACAACCGGCAGTTTCAGCACGTCCTCGTGTGGGTACGTGTGATTTTCCTCCGCGCCATTTCGAGCGGGCATCAAACCCGTCAAGAGCGCAGCCCGACTGGGGGCGCATGATGGGCTGGCGACGAAGGCACGGTCAAACGTCATGCCTTCGGCGGCCAATTGATCAATGGCCGGCGTTTCAATGTTGGTGCCGCCATACAGTGCCAAGTCCGAGGCGGATAAATCGTCCGCCAGATAGACCACAATGTCGGGCTGGCGTTCGGTGTCCTTCGCTGTTGCAGTCGCAGCACCGAAGAAAATCGCGATGGCCAGTCCGGTCAAACAGTTCTTGAATTGGCTCATGACTATCGTCCATACACCTTGGCTTTGGGGTCACCGCCGGAAAGCAAGTACGCGATCAAATCACGGACTTCCTCGGCGTTCAATGAATTCAACATGTCCGTCGGCATCTGTGAGATTGGTGAGTCTTTGGCAGAGATGACTTCGTCGGGTTCGACGACAACCGGTTTCACCGTTTCGCCAGCCTTACTGACCGGATGGATTTCGATTTGGTCTTCGTTTTCAACCATCAGTCCGGTCAGCACGCGACCGTCTTCCAGCAACACCACCTTGGACCCGTATTGATCGCTGATGACTTTGCTGGGTTCGATGATGGATTCCAGCAAGTAGTTGGCATTGAATTTGTTCTTCACCGTTGTCAGGTCCGGACCGATGTCGCCACCCAGCCCATCGAACCGGTGACAGGAGGCACACTGAGCGGCGTGGAAAAGATTTCGACCGCTTTCATAGTTGGCCTCGCGCAACGCACCACCGGTGTGCTTGCTCGCTTCTGCCAAAGTCCACTTTTTGCCAGGACCTTCGGGAGCGGTGATTTCAAAGTCGGGGACGGGGTTGAAGTCCTCGCCGCTGATGTCGGAAAGTTCTTCCCTTTGTGCGTTACTGAGATGCCCCAGCACTTCGTCACGCAAATTCGCGAGGAACTTGCCGTAACTATTGCCGCCGCTGTATTTCGCGGCTTGATTGATGAACTGGATGTATGCCCGAAGGTTGTCCATCGTCCAACCATCACGCAGGTTTCGCAGCATGAAGGCGTAGTTGATTTCGTGAGAGGGTGGCTGGTTCTCCAGCATCTTCACAACTCGCGATCCGTAGCGTTGATTGCGTTGGAAATCAACGTTTTTTACCCAAGCCGGAGGCGTCGGTTTCGCATCCGTCATCATGGCGATTGCTTTGTCGATCACCGTGGGTGATTCCAGGTAGACCAGCAAGCGAACCAGTTCGGTGTTCACGTCTTTGCTTTTGTTCGGAAGCAATGCATCGAGCTCTTCGATGACCCGTTCGCGTTCTTCGGCGGTTGGTTCGCCAAGTCGAATGAAGGTCAACGCGTAGGCTCGCAGCAGTCCGAGCAGTTGCGGTTCGGGCAATTCACTGGGGTTCATTTCCAACAACGCATTCACCAATTCGGACCGATGGGATTCATCCCCACGACGTGCCAGAGCGACGGCACCGGTGATCCGAGCTTGCGTGTTGGATTCGTCGAAGACTTTGTCGGCCCAGTGCTGCGTCGGTTGCGACTCGACCGCGATTCGTGCCGCGTAGCGAAGCCAACGATCGTTGCTCGAAAGATGGGGCCATGCCTTGGCGACCGCGTTCGCGTGCTCCTTGCCGTGGAAGGCTTCCAAGCTGCGGCGTTGTTGGCGAGCTTCTTCACCGGGGATGGGGGCTGATACAGGCTCGGTCGAATCGTCGCCTTCGTAGGTGATTCGGAACAGAGCGGATTGTGTGCCACGTCCACCAACGGTGAAGTACAACGCACCGTCCTTGCCGACGATCGCATCGGTCACCGGCAAAGGTGCTCCGTAGCAAAACGCTTCTTGGTGAGCTTTCCAACCGGCTCCATCTGGTTCCAAGTGAATCGCGTAGATCGTTCCGAAGGTCCAATCGAGTGCATAGATCGCATCTTGATACTTGGCGGGGAACTTGGCTCCTTGGCCGCCGACCACACCGGTTGGGCTGCCGGGGCCGATGTTCAAAACGGCTGGCAAGCTGTCTTCGTAGTACTCGGGCCATTTCCCGGAACCACTTCGCCATCCGTAGTCCGATCCGCTGACGGCATGGTTGATTCGCGTCGGGCGGTACCATGGCGAACCGAGGTCCCATTCCATGTCGGCGTCGTAAGTGAACAGGTCGCCGGCGCGGTTCAGTGCGATGTCGTATTGGTTGCGATATCCCATCGAAATGACTTCGTGTTCGTTCGTCTTTGGATCAAACCTGGTGATCCAGCCGCCGGGTGCGAGTCGACCGCGAGCGTGTCCATTGGCGTCCCATTCGCGTGGCAGCAGCAGGTCTTCGTTCCAAGTCGGTACACGTGATCCAGCGATAATGGACTCGTCCGGCAGATTCGTGTGGTTGCCCGCGGCGACATAAAGAGCGTCACCGTCTTCGGTTGGAATCACCGCGTGGTTGCCGTGTTCTCCGCCACCATGCGTGCCGAACAGTTCTTCGGCGTGATCCAGCAAACCGTCGCCGGTGGAATCCGTGACGCGATACATCGGGCTGCTTCCGCGATTGAAATACAACGCACCGTCGTGCCAGGTCATGCCTTGAGCTCCCGACACCTCCACGGGCATCTTCTCAACCTTGACACCTGATTCGCCGGTTGAGTTGGAAGGGTCTTCATCCAGCGTGATTCGATACAAACCTGCTTCGCCTTGATCGCTGGCGTACAAGCGGCCTTGATCGTCGGTCGTCAACGAGACCCAGCTTCCTTGGCGGACTTTGGGAACTTGGTAAACGAGTTCGACTTTGAATCCATCGGCCACCGTGACTTCTTCCGCACTGAAAGAAGAGTCCCCGGATGCCCGGTCCGATCCGACACCCGGTTTTCCCCATGGTGATTTCCCAAAATTACCCAGCGACTTGGCGGCGACGTTCCAATTGGAATCATCGTAAGCGGCGGTCTTCCAGTCATCGGTTGCCTTGTTGGCCAGTTTCCAGTTCGGATTGGAGATGACTTGGTGAACGGTTCCATCCTCGGTTTCGACTTCGAGTTTGAAAACGAAAGCGGCCACACCACCCCGGTTGGCGGCTTTCACCGCGATTTGGTTCTTGCCTGCTCGGACAAACTGGCGAGCATCCAGTTGTTTGATGGGGTACTTCCAGTCTGGACAATCACCGACCGGTTTTCCATTGATCCAAACGGTCGCTTCGTTGTCGCAGGTTGCATACAAGCGGGCCGCGCGAATGGCTTCTTTCGATCCCTCAGGCATGAACTCGAACTGATGCCGCAGATAGAGCGGGTCGTCGGACGATGGCTGATCCCGACGCCAAATCCATTGCGGAGTCGGTGACTTGGCAACCCAATCAAACGCGGTCGCAGCCGAAGGTTTCTTGGTGTTTTGGGCTTTGGTGGCGGCACCACTTTGCACGTAGGAGTTCAACACGGACTTGGCGTTCGCGGCATCCAGCTTTCGAAGTTGAACGTCTTTGAACTCACAAGTCATCGGAGGTCCGGCGTGCAACTGCAACGCCAGAATCCCACTGCGGCGGGCTTCTGGATGGTTGTCGGTCAAGTCCATTGTGGTGACGCCGTTGACCTGGTGGATTTGTCGATCGCCCACCGCAATGATCGTCAGTTCGTTCCATTCCCAATCGACCAGCTTTTGCGAGCGGTCACCGACCTCGCCGACCACTTTGGGTTTGCCGTTCGCACCGACTTCGACCTTTTGGAAACGCTTGGCAACGATGCCACGCCACTTTTCGGCGTAGAGCATTCCGAAGAAGTCAGGTGACTTGTGGAGGTCGGCTTGATAGCCTTTGACGACAAAATTTTCTGGATCAATCAGTTCGCTGCGGTACTGCACGCCGCTGTTGTTGCCCTGAAAACGGACTTTGGTTTTGAAGACAAAGTCGCCGACCTCTCCGCCTTGCCACACCAAGAACGTGTTGCCCTTGGTTGGATTCTCTTTCGTGGTTTCGCCATGAATGACTCCATCGCGAACGGACCAAAAAGAACTGTTGCCGGCCCATCCAGAAAGGTCTTTTCCGTTGAACAAGTTTTCAAAGGAATCTTCCGCCTGGACGGAAAGAGAACAGACAAACGAAAGAACGAGACACGCGCGTGTCAAATATCCGATGGAGGTCACGGTGGCTTTGCAAATGGGTGGGAGGAAACAAATCGGGCGTCGTTCCAAGCTGACATTCGATCGGAACAGAACTTGGTGTCGATCCGACGCCGCTTTCGATCGCGTCACGCAGGGAACAGCTTGCTCGAGCGGTTCAGCTGGGCTGATGCAACGAGCATGTCGAACGCGTTGACAACGCAGGCGGGGAGCCCGCGGAGGTGGGTGCAGTGGTGGGAACTGGGACGGCAGCCAAGCGTATAGACTGTCGTCCTAAGGTGATCATAGATGCTCTGAGAGCTCGTTCAATTGGCCTCGACTAAAATCGAGCCACTGAATTCGCCATCGAGAACCCATCGGTTCAGTTTCGTGGTCACAGAAACCGGCGATCCGTTGACTGAAACCGATTGCACGTCATCTAGTTCAGGCAAATCCAAATTTGCGGTGATTCCTTCGGGCAAATCGATGGAGAGTTTGAAACTCGATCCGCGATTCCAATCCACTTGGATGGGACCCTGTTTGGTTGGCACTTTTCCTCGAGCAAATTTCAGGTCGCCGATGCATGGACGTACGACGATGTGCTCCCAACCGGGGCGGACAGGTTGAATGCCAAGCACATGACGCGGCAACAGGTTGGCTGGTGCAGCACCCCAAGCGTGATTCCAATCTTGGTTGGGTTTGTACTTCATCTCCCAGGCTTCCCACGTGATGGTGGTTCCGCTGTTGACCATGTGTTTCCAACTCCGATCGCCGTCGGCCAGCATCAATGCCAGTGCCTTTCGCTCGCCGCCGTTTTGAAACAACGCGTCCATGAAGTACTGAGCCGCATACACGCTGCAGTCCATGCCTTTGGTTTTTAGCCAATCGACAACGCCGGCTTGTTTGTCGTCGGGCACCAGCCCGAACGCTAACGGAAAGAAGTTCGCGTGAATGCTGCTGTGGTCCGTTCCAACTCCGTCGCGGTAAATGCCAGCCTCTTGATCGAACAGCGTTGCTTGAAAGGCCGTTTGAGCTAGATCGACGCGGGCCGTGAAAGCATCCGCGTCTGCGGTCTTTCCCACCGCAGTTGCCATCTCGGCCATTTGTTTCAGGGCCTGGATGTGAAATGCGTTGACGACCGTGTTGATCTCGGTGAACACAAACCCGTCGCGTTCTTTTTGGGGCCAATCGACGATGTCGTGACGATTGCGATCGAGTTCCGCGCTGCGGACCAGTGCATCGTCGGCGCTGCGATGCAATAGCGTTTTTGATTTCAGGGATTCGTAGCGTTGTTGCAACCAGGTTGTGTCTCCCGAGTTCATCCATTCCGCATGAGCCATGAAAACCATGTGAGGAGCCCACTCGGTCGGCCACGTGCCGTTTTCCATCAACCAGTCAAAGGTTCGAGCGGCCATGGTGACGTGATCGTCCGTGGCATAGTGGCTGAGCTGATTCAGGTAAGCATCGGCTTCGTAAGGGATCCGTTCTCGGTCACCATCAACGTAAACGCCAGCGAAGGTGGTGGCTTTGATGCTGTACTTGCACAGATCCCAGATGCGATTGAGTGTTTCATCAGAACATTCGAACGAACTCGCGTCATCGTTCCATGTCTTTGAGTATGCGGCACGTCGACGGATTTGATCAAACGCAAAATTTGCTTCGAGCCCTTCGATCTCGATCCAACGAAACGGCATCACAGGCTGCCATGCGGATGGCGTCAGGACCGCGGGCGGATTTGCATTCATCCGGCCCGATTGCTGAATGTTGCGTTCGTCGACAGGCGTTGGCACGATCCAATTGCCACGTTGCTGTCCACGACGCACGGAGGTCATTCCATACCGAACCGTTCCGGGTGGCGTGCGGTCGATGCGACCTTTTTTGAGCTTCTCGCCAAAGTGCACCTTGACCGTGCCGCGTCCGTCCGCGGGAACAGGCATGACGATGTTCCCGAAAGCGACCTTGCCGAAATCAATCAACGTGACTTTATCGTCGATCCGTTTGATCGACATGGGTTCATGGTCGGTCAGTGCAACGTGTTCGCTTGCCGGAATGAGCGGCAACTCTTTTATGAACAAGTGGCGGAAACGATAAGTTTGTCCCTTCTCACCGTGATGTTGGATGCCAATGAAACCGCTGGAATCCATGGCGTCTCGAAAACGAACGGTCTGGACTCCGTTGAGTTCGATCGCGATGACATCGTCGATGCAGGTGATGGTGAAACGATTCCACCCGTTGCGATTGAGTGCGTTGCGAACGCGTGGTTCGGCAAAGAAGTCTTGCGATTCTTCTTCGTGAGCGAGGAATTGGTTTGTCGAACGGCCTTTCGTGCTTGGCCAAATCCAGCGGCGTCTCGCTTCGTCAAACAGTCCGCCAGACCAACGTCGCTCAGAGCCATCGCATTCGGCCTGGTATCCGTACACCTTTTTCTCCGCATTCTCGTCAACGTGACAGCGAAACATCACGCCCGAATTGGATGGCCCTTCGGGCAAATGAATGTCAACACTGAGTCGAAAATTGGAGTACTTCTTCTCGGTAACTAAGAAGAATTTCTTGTCCGCCTTCAGGTGAATTTCGCCATCCACCACGGAGGCTTCTCCGTGAGGATACGGATTCCGCCAACCGGACAGGTCCTGGCCATTGAACAGAGGCGTGTAACCACGACTGAGGAAGCTGTCACGCGCCTCTTCGAAATTGGCATCAAGCTGTGGTTTCGCAATGGTTGCCAGCGTGTCGTTTGCTTGAGCAAGTGTTTCGGCAACGAACAACCAAATGATTGCAACGACAATTCGACTGTACTTCACGGTGTAGGACTCAGGAGGAGGGGGACCAGGCGGGGTGGAAGTTGGCTATTCGCCTTTGCCGATTTCACCGGCTTCAGTCGCGTCTTTCGCTTCCGCGGCGATCATCGCATTGTATTCATCGATCTTGGACTGATCCAAATCAGCCAGATCGTTGGTGGGTTCGGAGGAGCCACATGCCGTGATGAGTCCCAACGGAAGCAACAACATTGCCAAACGAAGTGTCTTGAACATTGATGGATTGACCTGATCTTAGATGAGAAAGGTGAGAATGGGAAAAGCCCCGCCACCAACGGTAGCGAGGCTCATGCAATCGAGTTGAGTTCGAATCAGAACTCAGTGTCGATGATTTCTTTGTTGGCCCGAGTTCCCAACGCTCCCCACAATCCGTAGGGGCTCTGAGCACCAGCGACCGTTGCGGGTGAACCGTGGTACGAGATCATGGCTTGGTTGCCGTTCCCCGCTTCGATGCTGTCGGTGACATACTTCACCGCACCATCGCCCATCAGGACGTGTGCGCCACCTTGGTGACGGCTTGAAACCGTGACGTTCGAATCGTTGCTGGTGTATCCACCCGTGCACACGCCGGAGTTTGGCGGCAAAATCGTGTGGACTTGCGAGTGCATGTGCACCGCGTCGTGCCAGCGATAACCGCGAGAGTTGGCAACGTTGACGGAAGATCCCGCGGCGGCGATCCAGAATTGTGGTCGTGCGGGATCATGAAATTGATCCATGTATCGAGGATTTCGGCGACACTCGGCTCGGCCGTGTCCGCTACGGTCGTTGTAGGCATTGGCTGTTGGGAATGATGTTCTCACATCTCGATCGCCGAGGTCGGTTGCCAATTCGCCACACATGATTGTGTTGCTGAGACCATCCAAAACATCGCGGAACTTCATTCGACGGGTCATCACAAACATACCGCGATGCACTTTGCGTGACCGCTGCGACAAAGTCGAGTTGTTCTCGGTGTAAGGAATTGTTGCCCCACGGGATTCGAGTGTGACGTTGATCGGTCCTTCGCGCGACATCACGGATGAGTCACCGGTGCAGGCACCGTAGTTGGTTCGGCCGAGCGATGGCAAACCGTTGCCAGGATCACTTGGGCAACGGAACGTTGGAATCGTCGTTCCCCAGGGACCGTAATCGATGCGAGCCACACCTGGTCCCATCGCTTGCCAAGGAGTGGCACGGGTGGAGCCGTCTGCGTTGAAACCCAGTGGGTTGCTGATCTGCTCCCACAGAGCCTGCTGTTCAATGAAGGGAAGGACGCTGATCAGGAATGATCCGCGGCGGTTGATGCTGTCTGTCTTGTTGTCGCCTGCATAAATCTGCTGACCACCGACTCGGTCCGTCCCAGTGCCGTGGATCGGCATACCGTTGTAAGCCGAGTGATAGTTGTGGATGCCCAACCCAATTTGTTTGAAGTTGTTGCTGCAGCTCATTCGGCGAGCCGCTTCCCGTGCGGCTTGAACAGCCGGCAATAAAAGTCCTACCAGCACGCCGATGATCGCAATGACCACCAGCAGTTCAACAAGTGTGAATCCAGAGTGCTTTCGTTTCATCTTGGAGAATCCCAAATCGAATAAGAGAAGAAGAGTGAAACGAGCGTGTGGATGCGGAACGCGGTCGGCGACGGCATCGCAGTTTCGGTTTCCGCAAACACGCTCGTATGGGACTATTCCCGTCCTTGCAGGCCGGCTTTGCGGGATTTCATCCGAAAAATGTTTTTTTAACGATCCTTTGGCGCGGAGTGATTGAGCGTCAGCCTTGATCGCTGAGATGCCTTGTCGAATCTCGAATCCGCTCGGGCGCGCGGGCGATCAACCATGTGACTGGAACAATCAGAACGCTGCTCTGATCGCCAAACTGTGTCGCACTGCCCTTTGGTCCACATTTCAGCGGCGCTTTTGTTCAGCAATCCGCTGATGAGTTCGGTGCCAGCCGCGGTCGCAGCGATTGGCTGGTCGGCTACGGGAACGAGGCGAGCGAGGTGACTTGCATTTGCTCTATAGACAAGCCGGTTCCGGGATAAGATTTTGCGTCACAGTGAAAGTTTTTGCCGGGAATTTGCGACAAAGCCGGTGTCGACTCAAAATTGCGCACAAAAATTTCGCAAAACGAGTGCCGGATCGCGGGAAGAAGAACAGTGCCACCGGAAAGTTGCTGATACCCTCCATTCGATCGCAAACGGGAATGATTCCTTGGATCCGCAATCCCCACCACCGAACAACGAAGTCTCTCAGGAAGAGTTCGTTCGATTGCTCTCAACGCATTCCAGCAAAATCATGTCGTTCATCCGCATCCTGACTATGAACCGCCAAGATGATGCGGAGGAGATCTTTCAATTGACCTGCATGGTCCTGTGGCAAAAGTTCTCGCAATACGACCCGTCTGGCAACTTCTCTGCCTGGGCATCCCGCATGGCGTACTTCGAAACATTGAAGTACCGAGAATCGAAACGTCGCATCAAACTCCTCAGTGACGAAGCCATCGAATCTTTGGCGGAAGCTGCCATGCCGATCTCGGCGGAGTTGACCGATCGACGAACCGCGTTGTCCGAGTGCATTCGGAAACTATCCAACCCCGATCGAGATTTGATTCGCCAGCGATATTTCGAAGGTTTGAGCGTCGCGGAGATCTCTGAGAAAGCAGGTCGATCCACCCACGCAATTTACCGAGAACTGAGCAAAATTCATGGCATGCTGTCACGCTGCGTGGAACGGTCCGTTGAGGAGGCATGGACATGAAATCGCAAACCCAACCAATGGATGAGCTTCGCACGCTGATTTTGAAGTCCCAAAGCGAAGATTTAAGTGAAGCCGAAACAGATGAACTGAACCGCTTGATTCATTTGCCTGGCGGTGCCGAGGAAGCTGCTCGCTTGGTCGATCAGCTCTGCGCGTTCACCGATGTCGGCTCATCCAACTTTTTGTCACTTGAAGAAGAACAGCCAGACGCACGCCAGGATTCGCACCACACGGCGCCACCGTCTTTCAACACCGCCGCGTTTCCCGAGCCGACCGCTGAACGATCCAGACCCGATGTCGCATCGCGGCCCAATCGGTCCCGGGCGGAAACGCAGTCCCGGAGTTGGACGCGAGCGTATTGGTTGGTGGGGTTGGCGGCGAGTCACCTGGTGATCGGATCGTTCGCTTGGTCGCTGGCAAAACCGGCCCGCGATGTGCCGCCTGTTGCCACGTTGTCCGCGCAGGTGAAACCGCCTCAGATCGTTTCCATGACTGCCTGCGTTTGGGGACATGGCGGAAACTCCGTTCCAACGTTGGGGAAACCCATTCATCAGGGCGAAGTTCTGAATTTAGTGGAGGGTGTCGCGGAACTCAAAACGGGCGATGGAACTCCCAACGAAGCCTTGGTGCGAATCGAAGGCCCCGCCAGCATCTTCATTCGCGACGATGGTCAACTGGGGCTCAGTCACGGAACCTTGACTGCGAAATCACTGGGCTTTGGCAGTGAGCAGGTGTCGATCATCACGCCAATCGGATTGGTGTCCGTTGACGGGCAAAGTTACGTGGGCTTGGTTTCCTTGGGGGACTCGCACGAAGTCCATTTGTTCTCGGGACGCGCCTTCGTTCGGCCGCTGAGCACCTACGGATCATCCGACATTCGATTGGAAGAAGGCGATGCCGTCCGACTTTCAACGGGAACAGAAATGGACTCGGGCGTGGTGCTGTTCGAAGCATCCATGGCGAGCTTCGCTTCGGCTCGGTCCAACGCCTTTGATCCACTCAGTTTGGACGAGAAGTACGTCAGCGCCGTTCTCGAATCGTCACCAGATATTTACTGGCGTTTCGAAGGCCTCGAGGGTTCTTACCCGCAGCACGTCAAGAACGAAGGGAAACTGCCCGATTTGCACGCGTCCGTTGTCGGTAACCCAGGGTGGCGGCAATACCGCGGCAATCGTGTCGCGGAATTAGGCCTCACCGATGCAGCTTCAGCCTTCACAACGGCTACTCTGTGGCCATCCAAACCGCTCGATCATTACACGATCGAAGCCTGGGCCAAACCGCAACTCTATCACCACGGCGAAATGATCTGCTTGGTCAATCCGGTGGAGCGGCGAGAAGGGCGTCATGACCAAGCACTGCTTCTCGAAACGTTTGCGAGAGAGTGGTTCTATGCGTTGAAGGTGCTGGGGCCAAACCGCATTCGTTTCAGTCACCGAACACCGCCTTCGGGAGTGGTGTTGGACGGGACGAATCTGGTCTCGGAGGATCCATACCAAGTTCGAGTGTGGCAACACGTTGTCGCTCGCAAATCAGGCAACGAGTTGTCGCTTTGGATTGACGGGAATCTCGCGGCGCAGCAAGAAGACGAGGCTCCGCTTCCGGCCAACATGCAGATTCTGATTGGGCAACTTTATCCGACGAAGAACTATCGGCCATATGTCGGCCAGATCGACGAAGTCGCGTTCTACGATCGAGCTTTGCCAAAGCAGGAGATTCGGAAGCATATCCGAGCGTCTGGTCGGTTGGTCAACTTCGACTGACCGGATTGAAAGCAATGCGAGGGCACCGATTGGCCTGCGGTTGCCCTCGCCATCTCATTCTGTGATTCACTGCTCGTTGGCAGGGGTGATCTTGCCGAACAGGTGGCCGCCTTTGGCGTCATGCTGCCAAGTTCCGGCGTAACGTCCGTCGTGGATCAGGACGCGGGACGAGAAGGTTCCCAGTCCGGGGATCCAAACGGAATCCATCGTGATGACGGGAGTCCGGTCGGCCCAAAGAATTTTGAGCTGCATGGGGAACTCACCGTCGGTGTCGCCGTATTTGATCGCGACTTTCATCGAGTACATGTCGGGCTCGGGAAGTTTCTCACACGATTTGATGGTGTACGACTCGGGCTTCAATGCTCGGTCTTCTTTGCCATCGACGGTGAAGTGACCCGTGAAGGTGGCACCGCTGAGATATTTGGCCAATCGCAATTCGCGAGCCCCACTCTCGGTTGATTCCGCGGGAGCCTGCGATTCCGAGGGAGCCTGCGCGGTCGCGACACTGTCGTTGCTGGCAAACATGGCAATGCAAGCGAACGCCAAGACGATGGATCGAATCATGGTTTCAAACTCCTGATAAGGCGGTGACAAAACACTTTCGTAACCAAAACAAACCCGCTTTGGCGACGCGGGCGTGCAAGATGCTGGGGTGAGCCCCGAGGTGTTGAGTGATGGATGGGAACGAACCATCGGGTGCTGCCACGGTGAACGTGACATCGCTTCCTGGCAAAGGGTGATCGCTGGTTCGGTGCAGGCTGGGATACTCGTTAACAAGCAACACCCAATCGGCCGACAGCCGTTCTCGCAGAGCGGTCAAGCAGGTTTCCGCGGAAGCGTCTGAGGGCAAGCCGGTCCATTGTCGCAGATCGTCGACATCGGCGAGTGAGATTCCGCCGACGAATGCGGGGACGTCGGCGGTGAAGCCAGGTTCGTCCGAGACAGCGGCAAACCAATCGCCCAGCGGAGCGGCTCGGCCAAGTTCAACCAACAGCAATCGTTGGCCGACTTCGTTGAGGTGACGGATGGCCGCGTGATGTTGCTCGAACGTTTCCCCGTCGCCAAAGTAAAACTCGCCCGCATGGTCGAGGATCTCAGCACGTGTTTTCGCGATCGCCGATTCGCATTCTTCGGGGGAGTCCCCTGTGGCGACAATTCGCAAGGAGATTGTTGCGGCGCTGACCGTGATGCCGACTCGAGGTTGTCGGTCGCGAGCGATCATGTCGCCCAAGCGTTGTTCCATGTCGCTTTCGCCGGTGCCAAAGAATTTCATGACGTGGTGAGCGATGTGTTGCCGTTGCCCGTTCGACGCCAGGACGGCGGGAGCCACCGTTTCATCGAACATCGTTTTCATCTCGGCAGGCACGCCGGGCAGTGCGAAGATGCGGGATTGCGTGCCATCCTCGCGAGACGCGATGGCGTCGATTCCGGGGGCGGTTCCCTGCGGGTTGTGAATCGGCGTGGAACCGAGAGGGAACATCGCTTGACAACGGTTACGCTCAGGCATTTCACGTCCACGGCGTTGGAACATGGCCTGGATGTATTCCAGCGAAGGTTCGTGCAATTGCAGTGGCAACCCGAGGGATTCTGCGATGGCTTCGCGGGTCAGGTCATCTTGCGTGGGCCCCAATCCACCCGTGGACACGACGATGTCGGCACGACGGGCAGCGATTCGAAACACTTCTGTGTTGTGCGACAGTGTGTCTGCGACCGTGGTGTGAAATTGCACGTCCACTCCCAGTTCGCCGAGGCGTTGGCTGAGCCACTGCGTGTTGGTGTCCAGGCGGGCTCCGGTGATCATTTCGTCGCCAATGGAAATGATCTCGGCCGTGGTGTGTGGCATTCGTTTGGCGTGACAAAATGGAAGCAAATGGAAGATCAAAAAGACCGACCCGCCGTCCCGACCTGGGGCGACAAATCTTGTCACGCAGCTTAACCTTTGCGGGACAGTTCGTCATTGGATTGGGATTCGATGGCGAACCAACCGCAAAGAGAAGCACCGCCTGACGCACCCCCTCCTGAGCAAACTGGACATTCGCCAAGCATGACATCTTCGCCCAACGGTTTTCCCGACGTCACTGCGGTCATCGAAAAATCAAACGCCGGATTGGACGCGGACGGAGCAAACAGAGCCGACCGTGCTCATGATTCCGACTCGTCAATCCGCTGGACGGTGGGGTACTGCACCAACATTCATGCGGGGCCGGATGTCCAAGGGGTGAAGGAAAACCTGGAATCCATTTCTGCGGAAGTCCGCCGGCGCATCCTCGATTCCCAGTATTCGGACGAGAACGGTTCGCCCAAAGTCCAAACAGGCAAGAATTTCGCAACGATCGTCAGCACCGCGCCGCCGCTGGGCATCGGTTTGTGGTTGTCGGCCGAAGCCACGGCCGATCTTCGACGCAATGGTTTGGAACCGCTGACCGCCGCGATGAAGAAAGCTCGTTTGCTGGCCTACACCTTCAACGGATTTCCTCACGACAATTTTCATCAAAACGTCGTCAAGCACGCGGTGTACTCGCCAACTTGGTGGGAAGATGCCCGGATTGGTTACACCCGTGACCTGGCCAAAATCTTGGCTGAGATTTTGCCGGCGGACACCAATCTCGGCACCATCAGCACGCTGCCCATTGGTTGGCCGCAAAACACCGATGAAGAGGGGAATCGGGTCCAGGTCAGCGACGACCAGTTGCATCATGCGGGAACCAACCTGCGGCGGATGGCGGAAGATCTGCGGCGTTTGGAAGACCGCACCGGCAAACGAATCGTGTTGGCGATTGAGCCCGAACCCGGCTGCATCTTGGACACGGCCGCGAAAGTCATCGAGTGGTTTGAAAAGCAATTGCCGGACGCGACACACCGTCGGTACATCGGCGTTTGTCACGACGTTTGTCATTCTGCAGTGATGGGAGAATCGCAACACGATGTCTTGGCGGCTTATGCCAAAGCGGGAATCGTGGTTGGCAAAGTCCAGGTCAGCAGCGCGATCGTGGTGGACTGGAGCCGTATCGCCGACACCGATCGTGAGGCCACGCTGACTCAGTTGCGCTCGTTTGCCGAAGACCGCTACCTCCATCAAACCGGTCGTGTGACCGCGTCTGGAAAATTCGTTCTGGAAGAGGACTTGCCCGCCGTGTTGGCGGAGATGGAGGCGAATCCCGGCCGCTTTGCGGGAGACAAGCGTTGGATGATCCATTTCCATGTGCCCATTTTCGCTGAGCAGTTTGGGCATCTTGAGACCACCCGTGGTGATGTTTTGGACACACTGAAGAGCTTGGTTGAGTTGACCGACCCAGCCAAACGTCGACAACCGCTGCAGTTCACCGGGCACCTGGAAGTCGAAACGTACGCCTGGTCGGTCTTGCCAGAATCAGCCGGTCGAAGTGACTTGGCCGGCGACATCGCCTCCGAACTCATTTGGCTGCATGATGTCTTATCGGAATGTTGAATTGCCTCAGTGCGTCAGCGTCCGTTTCGTATTCGGCAACCGTGGGCTAGCGCCCATTGGCTGATGGTTCGTTTTCCGGATGATGGCGACTTCCCTTCCTCTCATTTTCTTTTTGCTTCCACTCATGCCGCACTTCATCGATCTTGGTGTCAACGTCGATCATGTCGCCACGCTTCGTCAAGCTCGTCGAGGCCGCGAACCTGATCCGATCATTGCCGCGGCGCTCGCCGAACAGGGCGGTGCCGATGGCATCACATTTCACTTGCGAGAAGACCGACGTCACATCTCGGATCGGGATGTCGAGCTGTTCGTCCAGACGGTTCAAGTCCGAACGAACTTTGAATTGGCGTGTGCCGCGGATGTCTTGGCGATCTGTTGTCGCGTGCAACCGGATTGGGCGTTGTTGGTTCCCGAAAGTCGCGAAGAGGTGACAACCGAAGGTGGATTGGACGTCGCCGGCGATACCGGACGCATCGCCGATGCCATTCAAATGTTGAAGGACGCCGGGATCGCGACCAGCCTATTTTTGGATCCGGAACCGAACCAAATCGAAGCGGCGGCGAAGCTGAAAGTCGATGCGGTGGAACTGCACACTGGGCCGTATGCGTTGGCCAAAGGAGCCGCCGTCGAACAGGAACTGGGGCGTTTGGCCGACACCGGAAAAATGATCCGTGACGCGGGCATGCGTTTGCACGCCGGGCACGGGTTGAACTACGTCAACGTTCGACCAGTTGCGGCGATCGATGGGATGGCCGAGCTGAACATTGGGCACAGCATCGTCAGCCGATCGGTGATGGTTGGGATGCGAGAAGCGGTGGCAGAGATGCGGCGGTTGCTGGATAGCGTGACGATCGCGGCTCGTTGAGCGACGGGAGAATTGCAAATTGCAAAATGGACATTGCAAATTGCGAGTTGGGTGGTGATACGAGTCGGGGCGATGACGCCTCGCTTTGTTCCAAAGCATCGGCTGGGATGCCATGTGAGACATGGCCTACCAACACATCGTAGCTGGATTCGCCAGAATTCAGATGTGCGGGATGGGGAGCGTCCGAATTCTTGGCGAATCCGGCTACGGCTTCTGAGCTCGAAGGGAGCTATCACCGGCTTGGGATGATTTGGACTTGGTAGGCTTCTGGCTTGCCATCGACCGTTTCAACCGGAGAGTGACCGGCGGGCAGGTTGATTCTCAACAGAACCCACGAAGGTTCGTTGATTGCGATCACGTTCGATCCTGGAATCGGCGTCGAATCATCGCTGGAACCATCGGGCGTGTTGGCTTTGAATTTCGACACATCGGTTCGAGTGAGGACGGGGCGAATGTCCAAACCGGGGATCGTCGCTTCCGCCGGTGTTGCGATTGGAAGCACGCAGACTTGCAGTTGCCCCAGCGGATCACCGCGGTGGTATTCCAGCGTGATGCCGGCTGGTTCACTGACCCAATCCGGCGTGACGTGGCAGCGACCTTTCGCTGTGAATCGTAGCTTCGCACCTTTCGGGAACCACATGCCAACGGACTGCCAGGATTGGTCCGGCGTCACGCGGACTTGGAACGGTGCACCGCTGGCTCGCGGATCCGACGTGGACAGCTTCACCTGGTGACGCGACCAATCAAACCCGTAGTCCAGGTCGTTCATCATCAATCGCCAACGCGCCGACAGGACAGGCCATTGCTCGGCAACGTCTCGGTAGAATTCGGAGGTGAACGCTTCGGTTTGATCCGAGCCTCGACGTGCCGCATTCAGAAACGAGGTTCGTGATTCGGGAGCATTCGTGAACAACGACGATGCGGCCCAGCACCACGTGTAGGCTTCGACTTCTCCGTTGAGTTCCATTGGCAGTTTCAGAACGGATTTGAGAGTGGGCAACGTGCCGGCTTCTCGATGCTGAGACACGATCTTGTAGCGCCCCCAACCGGGAGTGTCGATGCGGTTGCGTGGCAGTTGATTGATCGTGAACGGATCCATGGATTGTGCCAGCACACCCGCGTTTCCGGGGACACCCATTCGACGTTGCCGCGAAGGTGTCGGCACACGATCTCGATGCAGGGCCAGCAGTTCAGCGGTGCCTTCCATGTACCAGCTCGGTCCGCCGGCGCCGAACAACTCAAACGCCAGTGAGTGGACGGCTTCGTGCAACACCAAGTGCCGGTTGTAATAAGTCGTGTCCTGGTACCGAATCCAAATGGTGTGTGGCGTCGCGAAACCGTGTTGAAATCTTGGCAGGTAGTCAGGCAAGGCCCCCGATTGCCGGAAGGTGTCGACGTTCCGCATCAGGTAAGCCTGAATCTTCCAATTCGCAATCCGCGATTCAGGCACGTTCCAAAACGCGAGCCACTGAGGCAGGGCATCTTCAAACGATCGGATCAGATCATCCAGCAGAGCGGGATCGTCGACGTCGCTGGTCAAACGCAGGTGCTGGCTTTCTCGCGTCAGCAAACCGGATCCGGTGGCGGGGGCATCATCGGCAAAAATCGAGCGAAATGGCGACGAAACGATCCCACCGATCGCTATCACGAGCAGCACACGCCATAATCGAGTTTGCAAACGTTTGTCCATCATTCCTCCAGCGTACTCGGCCTCACGTGTCATTGAAAACTGTCTGTGCTTCCGTCGCTTCGTTTTCCGTTGTGCAACCCGTTTTTGTCGCCGTATTCGCGTTGCTTTGTTCGGGTTGTGTGTCTCGTAGTGAATCCGATGTTGTCGTGTATTCGGCGCTCGATGAAGAATTCGCGTCGCCCATCTTGGCGGCGTTTGAGCGATCGACGGACAACGAGATTGGCGTGATTGGCAAGTTTGACATTGAATCCACCAAAACGGTTGGACTGGCCAATCAGTTGATTTCAGAGGCCGATGCCCCTCGTTGCGATTTGTTTTGGAACAACGAAATCATGCACACCGTTCGGCTGCAAAAACTGGGGATCCTCGAACCGCATGATTGGCAGGTGCCGTCGACGTGGCCGAAGGACATGATTGCCAGCGACGGAACCTGGTGTGGGTTTGCCGCTCGGGCTCGCGTGTTGCTCGTCAACACGGATCTGCTGCCCGACGTCGAGGAACATCCCACGCGGGTGAACGAACTCGCGGACCCCAAGTGGTCACAGAAATGTGCGATGGCTCGGCCTCTGTTTGGAACCACCGCGACGCATTTTGCTGTGTTGCGAGAGATCAACGGGCGGGAAGCCACGTTGGAATTGCTACAACAGATTCATGACAATGCGGTGGTGCTGTCCGGCAACAAACAAGTCGCACAAGCCGTTTCAGCCGGCAAAGTCGCTTGGGGGCTGACCGACACTGACGACGCAATCATCGAAAAAGATTTGGGATACCCGGTCGAAATCATCTATCCGGATCAGCAACCTGAACAACCAGGAACGCTGCGAATTCCAAACACGTTGGCGATTCTCAAGAATGCACCCCATCCGGTCGCGGCTGGCAAGCTCGCTGATTTTTTGATGACGCCTGAGATCGAAGACCGGTTGGCGATGGGACGCAGCAGCCAATTGCCAATCAGCAAAGACTCCAACTTCCCGCCGGCTGTTCTGCCAACTGAACCCGTGCGATGGATGCGGGTGGACTTCGAAGCCGCCGCCGAAGGATGGGACGATTGGGCGAATGTGTTGGCAGACATGTTTGCCAACTGAACGAATCGTAGCGCGAAGTACGGTTCCACCTGTGGTTGGTGAAATAACGCAGTCGAGGTGCGTGTTTTCTCATTGTTGCTGGCGTCCCTACGTTTAGCATCAAGTCGTTGCTTGCATCGCAATGGCACCGTTCGCCGTTTTGATCGCCCTTTTACATGCGGTCGTCACGGAAGATTCGGCGTCGACCTCCTTCCGTAAACTTCGTGTCACGGCACCTGTTGTCGTCCCATCCTATGAAGAACACCCTGCTTCTCGCGTTCGCCTTCCTCGCGTTTTGGGCGGCCGCCTCGGCTTGGCATGCCGAGTTCGCATCCGCCGCCGACCAGCAACGACTCAATGTGCTGTTCTTGGGCGACAACGGGCATCATCAACCCAAGCCTCGGTTTGATGAATTGCAGCCCGCGATGGAAAGCAACGGCATCGACCTGACCTACACCGACGACATTTCGATGCTGAGTTTGGAAAAGCTGAACGAATACGATGCGTTGGTGTTGTACGCCAACATCGATGAGATCGCGAAACCCCAAGCGGACGCGTTGCTGCAATACGTCGAAGAGGGTGGCGGATTTGTGCCGCTGCACTGTGCGACCTATTGTTTCCGCAACCATTCCGAAATCGTTGCGTTGATGGGGGCTCAGTTCCAACGTCACGGCACAGGCGTGTTTCGAACCACGCCTGACAAACCCGATCATGAAGTGATGAAGGGCTACAGCGGATTCGAAAGTTGGGACGAAACCTACGTTCATCATCTGCACAACGAAACAAACCGAACCGTGTTGGAATACCGCATTGATTCCAGCGGACGAGAACCATGGACTTGGGTTCGTGACCAAGGCCAAGGTCGTGTCTTCTACACCGCTTGGGGACATGACAGCCGAACGTGGACCAATCCCGGATTTCTGAACTTGGTCGAGCGTGGCATTCGCTGGGTTGCAAAGAAGGATCCACAACAATCCGGCGAGTTCGCCGATGCGGCCGCGTTTCCCGTGCCCGAAATGACCTCGCTTCCCGAAGGCGACAAGCCGTTCACGTTCACGGACGTTGGAGCCAAAATTCCGAACTACACCGCCGGTAAAAAATGGGGAGTGCAAGGCGAATTGAAAACGCTGATGCAAGATCCCTTGCCGCCGGAAGAATCGATCAAACGATATGTCAATCCGAAGGGCATGCACATGGAACTGTGGGCCTCCGAAGGAGGCATCGTTGGCAAACCCATCGCGATGATATGGGACGAGCGTGGTCGTTTGTGGATCAGCGAAACGATGGATTACCCCAACGAACTGCAACCGAAGGGCAAAGGCCGCGACCGCATTCGAATTTGCGAAGACACCGACCAAGACGGTGTGGCTGACAAGTTCACTTTGTTTGCGGAGGAGTTGAGCATTCCCACGACGTTGGTTTGCTACCGCGGTGGTGTCATCGTTCAGGACGGCGAAGAGACGGTTTACCTGAAGGACATTGATGGCGACGACAAAGCCGACTTCCGCCAAACGTTGATCACCGGTTGGGCACTGGGCGACACTCACGGCGGCGTCAGCAACTTCCGCTACGGTTTGGACAATTGGATTTGGGGGATGCAAGGTTACAACGCATCACGCCCAGTCATCAACGGTGAACGCCAACAAGGGTTTCGACAAGGTTTTTGGCGTTTCAAAGTGGACGCCGATCCGAATGGAGAAGCCGACGCGATCACCGGATCCACTGCGAAAGGCGACTTTTCCGATCACACGTTGCGGGTCGACCAAGTCGAGTTCATGCGAGCGACCGACAACAACACATGGGGATTGGGGTTCACCGAAGAAGGTCTGGTGTTCGGATCGACCGCGAATCGAAACCCCAGCAACTTCATGCCGATTCCAAATCGCTATTACGAACAGGTTCGTGGTTGGTCACCTCAAACTTTGCACATGATTTCGGACACTCACTTGTTCGATCCGATCACGCCGAACGTTCGTCAAGTCGACCAGCACGGTGGATACACCGCTGCGGCCGGGCATGGCATCTACACCGCTCGACAGTACCCGCAAGCTTGGTGGAATCGAACCGCATTTGTATGCGGTCCCACGGGGCACTTGGTCGGCACGTTTGTGTTGACGCCTGATGGAGCCGGATTCAAATCCACCAGCCCATTCAACTTGGTCGCCAGCGACGATGAGTGGGCGGCGCCGATCATGGCGGAAACCGGCCCCGATGGGTTTGTGTGGATTCTAGATTGGTACAACTACATCATCCAACACAACCCAACGCCGCACGGTTTCGAAACCGGCAAGGGCAACGCTTACGAGACCGACCTGCGAGACAAAAAGTTCGGTCGTGTTTATCGCTTGGTCACCGATGGAGATGCGTCCAAGACAGGATCCGTTCCGAGTTTGAGCTCGGACGATGTGCCAGGTTTGTTGGCTGCTCTAAGCCATTCTGCCATGCCGGTTCGCTCGCAAGCTCAACGCTTGTTGGTGGAACTGGGCCAGCTTGATGACGCGACGGTTGCGTCTTTGTTGGAATTGATCGGCGACGAGGAACAGGACGCGATTGGTTTGACTCCCGGAGCGATTCATGCACTTTGGACGCTGGACGGATTGGGAATGGTCGGCAGCGGCAATGCGGCCATCGATGCTGCTGTTCATGAGGCTTTGCAGCATCCCAGTGCTGGCGTTCGTCGATCGGCGGTGAAGGTGCTTGGAAGCTCCGAAGAAGACATTGAACATCTGATCGAATCCGGCGTGTTGAGCGACGGCAATGCTCAAGTCCAATTGGCGGCGCTTCTGAAATTGGCAGAGCCGACCACGCCGACCACCGACATGGTTGTCAACGCATTGGTTCAAACGATGAAGAGCCTCGGCGACGATCGATGGTTGCTCGATGCATGGACCAGTGCCACAGCGATGCACGCCGGTGGGGCTTTTCCAGCCGTGTTGGCATCCGCACCGGAACGCGATCTTTCGCGATCGATTCGCCGTCGACTCAACGTGATCAGCGAACACTTCGCTCGATCGCAACCCGATGCCAAATCCCTGCAAGGCTTGATTGAATCGGTTGCCAAAACCGCTGCCGGCAATGCCTCCGGTGTTTTGGAAGGGCTCGCGAAAGGATGGCCAAAGGATCACAGTGTTGAGCTTCCCGAAGCCGCTGAGTCGCAACTGGTCGACTTGTTCGAGCAGGTCTCCGTCGATCAACAAAGTCAACTCGTTCAGTTGTCTGAGATGTGGGGGACCAACGCGCTGACTGACAAGGTTGCTGAACTGGCTGAGCAGATGCTTGAATTGGTCCAGGACGATTCGCTCAGCGATCAAGATCGAGTCAGCTCGGCTCGCCAATTGGTCGCGATGCAGCCAACCGACGACGATGTGGTCTTTGACCTGCTGGAAAGCATCGGTCCGCAAACGTCACCCGCCGCAACGGTTGGAATTCTGGATGCACTGAAATCCAGTCGCAGCGAAGAACTCGGTGGTGCTCTGATCGAACAGACCGCAGCATCAACCCCTTCGGTTCGTGGTTCCATCATTCGTGTTTTGCTTTCTCGTCCCAATACGACGTTGGAATTGATCGACAGCATCGAAGCGGGTGAACTGCGAATGTCGGATCTGTCGCTCGATCAACGACAAGCCCTGAGCAACCACCCGGACAAGGCGATCAAGCAGCGAGCTGAAAAGCTGCTGAAGTCATCCGGCGGTGTTCCGACTGCGAACCGAGTTGCGTTGCTGCACGAGTGGTTGCCGGTTGCTCACGCGAAAGGCAATGCGACGCTGGGGGCTCAGGTGTTCAAGAAGCATTGTGCCAACTGCCACCGCCACAGCGGCGAAGGAGCCGACGTTGGTCCCGATTTGACCGGTATGGCGGTTCATCCAAAGGAAGAACTGTTGACGCACATCTTGGATCCCAACCAAAGCGTGGAAGGCAACTTCCGTACGTTTGCAGTGCTGACAACCGAGGGACAAGTCTTCACCGGAATGCTCGGTGGTGAATCGAGGACATCAATTGAATTGATCGACGCTCAAGCCAAGCGGCACACGATCTTGCGGGAAGAGATTGAGCAATTGAATGCCTCCAGCCAATCGCTGATGCCGGAAGGTTTTGAAAGCCAGATCAAAATGGAAGAGATGACAAACTTGCTCGAGTTCCTGACGTCTCGGGGCAAGTACACACCTTTATCATTTTCCGGAATCGCCACCGCGGTCAGTACAAAAGGGATGTTCAGCGATGGTGATAACGGTCCCGACCGAATCATCTTCGCTGATTGGGGACCGAAGGAGCACAACGGTGTGCCGTTCAGCCTGGTCGATCCGCAAGACGGGCGCGTGCCGAACGTGATTCTGTTGCACGGGCCGCAAGGCAGCAAGCCACCGTCGATGCCCAAGCAGGTGCCGATCGTTTGCAATGCAAGTGCGTCCGCGATTCATATTCTGGGGGCCGTCAGCGGTTGGGGATTCCCGTTCGGAGCGGAAGGGGAGCACACCGCGACCGTGCGATTGAAGTACGCCGATGGCGAGGTGGAAGACCACAAGCTGCTCAACGGTGTGCACTTCGCAGACTACATCCGCCGCGTGGATGTCCCGGAGTCGGAATTCGCATTTGATGTTCGCGGCCAACAGGTCCGCTACTTGAGGCTCACGCCGAAACGCCAAGAACCGCTCGAGACGATCGAGCTGATCAAGGGAGACGACCGAAGTTCACCCATCTTTGTGGCAATCACGGTCGAATCACCCTGACCCGGAGCGAAGCAGGTTGGTAGGGATGATTGCGAATGGTCGTGGACGAGGCGACGAGTCCTTTCCCACGCGAGGGAGTCGTTGCCTCGTTCACTACGGTTCACGTCGTCGGTGAAGGAAGCGTCGAAAAACCTCAGTAATGAAATCGACTTCCTTCGCAACGCACCCCCGGGGAACCGACTTAGTTAGATTTTCCGGAACTTTCGACGGTAGGTGGCCGGCGGATGTCCCATGGATCGTCGAAAAGCCACGCTCATGTACTCGTGGTTTTGAAAGCCGGTTCGTCGCGAAATTTGTGCGAGAGTCAGATCGGTTTCAATCAAGAGATATCGCACTCGCTCGATCCGTCGCCGCGTGATTTCTTGGTGCGGCGTGCGTCCCATCAATGCCAAGAATCGGCTCTCAAACACTCGCCGTGAGAGGGGGACCTTTTTCACCACGTCTTGTACATTGATGCCATCGCAGCAGTGGTCCCGGATGAAGCGAACTGCCGCGGCAATCTCCGGATCTTTGATGGCCAGCACATCCGTTGATTGGCGAGTCGCCACACCGAGCGGTTCGATCAGATGCGGTTTGGCATGAACTTCTTCGCCACGCATCATGGCATCGAGCAAGGAAGCGGCTTCGCGTCCCGTCTGATGAGAGGCTGGGACCACACTGGACAAAGGCGGTGTGCATAAATCGCAGAGCAGTTCATCGTTGTCGACTCCCAGCAACGCGAGTTCGCTGGGCACTTTGATGCCGTGCAATCGACAAACGTCCAGAATCTTCTGTGCCATGATGTCGTAACAGGCGAAGACACCGATCGGGTGAGGCAGTGACAAAACCCACTCGGCCAATCGTTCGCGTTCTCGCATCAGTGATTGAGGGCGTTGGTCGTCCACGTGAAAGTTGAACGACTGGCACTCGAATCCATCTTTGGTCACGTGAGCTTCGAAAGCATCGCGGCGCAAGATCGACCAGTTGAATCGGGACTCACCGCAGTAGGCAAAGTGCTCGAACCCGCGTTCGCGAAAATGTCGGTAGGCCAATTCACCGATCGCGACATCGTTGGTTTCGACCCACGGGATGTTCGGGATTCGCCGAGCTGCACTGACATCCACCACTGGTATTTTCAACCGCCGAATCGAGGACGCGATTTCTTCGTTCTCAATCCGGGCAATGACACCGTCGCCCTCCCAGTCGTCCAGCCAAGTTGGCGGAGCCGCGCCTCGTTCTTGTTCGACCAAGTAAATCGACCAGAGATCATGTTCGTGGATGTAGGAGGCGATTCCACTGAGCAAGCCTCGTGCGTAGGCGTTCGAGGTTTCGATGAGGAGAGCGACCGCTTTCTGCTTGGGCATCTTCGTCCAGTCAATCAAATCTTGCGAGCGAGGTGACCCCTCACGACCCGAACCTGCAATGGTTGGGCAGCGGCCTTCTCGATCCGCCTTCGGATCCAATCATAGACGATTGATTTGACTCTCTCTCGGGAAATAGAACATGTTTGTTGGTGGATTTCCCCGGCCGAGGTAGGAGTCAATAGCGGTAGATTGCAGCCAGTGGGCTGTCGGGAGATGTTGCCTGCATTCGTCTCACAGTTCCGCCGGATTGGAGGGTGAGTCGGACGGCCGTGTTCAACAAATCGTTGCCGCTTTCATCGTCGACTGAAATGTGCTGGTTGGCTGCATCGAAACGCCCTGGGATTGGTTGATCCTGGCGGATGAGGAGCGTGTCCACTCGTCCCGCACTGGCGGCATTGAGGACTTCCCGCCATTGATCCGAACCTTGATCATCGGCGATCGCGGTGCCCAAGCGTTCCGCGATCACATCGTCGTTGGATTGATTGTGCTCTTTCGCAAATGCGGTGATGCGTGCTTTCAGTTGTGAATCCGTCAATCCATCGGGGCTGACCTGGATGCACTGTGTCAACTCGACCGATTCGGTGGCTGCATCGAAGTGCCCGGCCACCTCCTCGGTTGCGATGGCGACGAGTTGTTGATCCGTGTTGTAGAGCCGTTTCGCAACATATTCACCGACCCGAGAAAGATACGCGCGGCGGTCGGCCTCGATCTTGTCTTCGCCGTTGCCGTGTCCGTGATACATCACGGTTTCTGATCCGCCCCGGCCGTGAGATTCATGCGACGAGTACTGAAGTTGTTTCTCAGGATCGCGCGCCGTGACCAACTCGTCCATCGTCAACGGAAAAATATCGTCTTCGATCTCCATCGTGGTGTGCCCATCAGAACGGAACAGTCGAGCTCGTTCCCACGAGAGCGCCAGCGTCAGTAAATTGGTTTCACCACAAGCGACACTGGCGATGGGCCGCACGTTGAACTCGGGGCCAACACAAACCGAATCTCCAGGATCATGGCTTAGCAACACTCGTTCTTCAAATCCTTCGCTGAGGAAGATCGCCAGTCCCAACGCTTGGTGTTGCCAGAATGACGCGTCACGCGAGAGCTTGGCGAGTTCCTCCAACTTGGGCACCAGCGGGCTGTTCTTCTTCTGCGCCTCATCGATCGCCTGCCGAACCAAATTTTTGAACCGAATGGAGTTTTGGTTGGTATCCGGACCGGATTGGTAGGTGCCCATCATGATGGATACGCAGTCGCCTTGTTCGTGGTCCAAAATTTCAGTCAGTTGCGGTTTGGTTGGAAAAGCGATCACAGTCGACTTCCTTTCTTTCTGGCAGTGAAGTGGTTCAATCATCGATGGGAGTACGCCGCAAATTCGGTGCCGCCTGATGAATTGGGAACGTTTGCTCAGCAAACGACCAACCGACACGTTTTCGTCCAAGGTTCTTGCCGCCTCGGTTCGTTGGCAGACGAGCGATCTCGCGTCCCATACGATCTCGCGTCCCAGATTCGTGCTGGGTGATCTGAGAGCGGGCAACATGAATGATTCGCGGCCGTTGTTAGAAATCACGTGAACGTGGCGGCGGCTCGATTGTCGCTGTGGTTTTGAGGGAAGTCACGTTTTGAACGGGGTTAGCTTGACGGTGTTGCGTGGCAACACAGATTTCCTGGCACGAATCCTGCGTATCCATCGCTGGCTCGTTTTGAGCTTCTTCCCCAAACCACTCTCCGTTTGGCTTAGGATGCAACGCAGCCGAAAAGGCGCTTCGTTGTCTCCGCCGCCAAAGTGGGCGAACGAAGGGTGAAAGCCAAACTCGAGTCTTCTCTACCCGCTCGACCAAGCCAAACACAGGACTTTTCCATGTCTCGTTCATGCGACCTGCAACTTCATGCTGCTGAGAGCCTGCCGAAAAATGCTCGCAGCCTCGCCGTTCCAACGTCATTCTCTTCGCCTTCCGCCGCTTTTCGAAAATGGCGGCGACACGCCTTGGCAATGTTTCTGTTGGCCGGCGTGACAACCGGCGGGCTCAACGCTGTTTCTGCACAGGAGTCACGATCGGCAGAGCGTGCCAATGCACAGCGGAACCACCCTCGCCTCCAAAAGAGCGACACCAACCGAATCAGCGATTGGGGATTGGCCGGTGTGATCTGGAGTGACGCGAGCTTGGTCCGCAAGCTTGCCTCCGAATCCGTGCAACGCACGAAGGACCCAAAGCAGATTGCTGAGTTCGAACGATTGGTCCGGCAGTCGACGGAAGTGATCGAGTCTCTGGAATCGTTTGGTTGGAAACTGCGTCGACAACAAGCCGAACAATCCGGCAATCCAGTGTCTGAACAATCGCAAGTCCGTTCCGAACGAATGCGAGCGGAATCGCAACCGCAATCTTCTGAGCGTCAAGCGGAAGAGCCATTGCCTGATCCAAAGGAAGTCGGCGACAAGCTTGCCGAAGAACTGCAACGGACGCGTCCACCCAAAGCTTCTGAGACGGAAAACGACGGTCAATCCAATGATCGTTCAGAAGGCGAACTCGCCGCCCAAGCGAATGCATTGGAACGGTTTGATACCGAGACTCCCGCCGGCGTGGATGATCCAGGCATCGATGATGAATGGACAGCCGCCCGAGCCGCCATCGATGTCGACAACTACCGCGTGGATGACTATGTCGATGAGACTCCTGGGGAAGAAGCCAACATGGCCGATGCCGTGGAAGACGGAGTGGAAGGTGCCATCGCTTCCGCTGCAGGCCGACTTGGTACTGGACGTGATTTGGGGGCCCGAATCAGTGAACGCGAAATCCAGACGTTGTCGGCAACGCTACCCTATTCGGATGACTCCATCTATGACGCTGACGACTACGATCCAGACCGAGACTACC
>NZ_JBICHO010000274.1:0-5757 GCF_043100905.1 Rhodopirellula sp. JB055
ACTGAATGCCGTACTTTACTCGCGGCAAAAATGGCCAGGTGTCGGAGCGCGGCTCGAATAAAAGTCGGGCCGTGCTCAGACCTGGCCTAGGAAAATTTTTGCAACCATGGCGGAGACCGACCGGTGAAAACGGCGCGCGAAGCAGACGAAATTCGGCAACAAATGGCGCTGATACGAGACGATTTGCGCGGTGAAGTGGGAGAGATCGTAACGAGTGCCCGCACCTTGTCGGATTGGTCATGCATGCCCCAATGCTAGTCAGAGGCGATCAGCCGCGGAAGCCAGCCCACTGGCCGTCCTCCTCGGATCGAAGACGGCATCACTCCGTCTTTTTGTCTGTTCTCTCAACCACCCAGATGTTTCTGAATTTCACTTTGGATCCGTGTTCTTGCAACACGATCGGCATGGTCGGCTCCTCCGGGAAAGCGGCGTATTTGTTGCGACGCAGTGACAATTTGAAGTCGTCGTGAATCAACTTTCCATTCAGCCGCACGGTGACACGCGCGGCACCGTTTTCCGTCATGAAGCCGTTCTTGCCAATCTCGGCGGCTTGGTACTCCAGGTCCACCGTTTGCCACTCCCCGGGGCCGAGTGCGGCGTTCACGTCAGGGGCCCGGATTTGATAGATCGCACCGCAGTCACCCAGGCCGGCGCGCTCTTTGTCGGCACTGTTGAGTATCTGCAACTCATACAACGGGCCGAAGAAGATCCCGCTGTTCCCGCTGCCTTCCTCGGGCAACTGAAACTCCAGGTGCAATCGATAGTCACCGAACGTTTGCTTCGTGCAAAGAAACTGCTTGCGGCGTTTGCCGTCCATTTCAAACGCGATTTCCATCGCATCGCCGTCCACAATTTTCCATTGCACTTCCTGTTGATCGTCGTTGGGATTGATCCACTGCCACGAGAAAGGTTTCCAAGCATCCACCCCGGAACCGTCAAACAGAATGACCGCGTCCTCAGGCGGCTGCTGGCCAAGTGTCGATGCAACCGCGTTGTCCGATGCGAACGTGATGGCCGTCGATGCAGAGACGCACACGAAGAAGAGTAGCGAGCGGAGCCCCAGGCTTCTTGAATTCATTTTCTTCTCGATTGATTGAGGAGTGGTTGCTTCAGCCAATTCATTTGGTTGTGCGTGGCTCATTGAGCCAGTCATGGAGCTCAGCACTCAGTGACGCGACCAGCTCGGGATGCTGGGCGAGCACGTTGTGTTTCTCGTTCGGATCGGTGGCCACATCAAACAGTTCGACCGGTTTGCCTTTGAAGGCGAGCAGCTTCCAGTCCCCACGTCTCACCACCTCCGTCGCGAAGGGCTTGGGTTTGGGAGTGTGACGCTGAAGCGATTTGTAGAGATCCAATTGCCAAAACACGGTCCCTCTTTCTTCGTCACTCGGCGGGGTGCCTCCCTTCCAATGAGGCAACAAACTCAGTCCATCCACGGACAATCCGCCGGGCAAGTCGACACCGGCGGCGTTGCAAAAACTGGGCAACAAATCGTTGGTGTGGCCAAATGCCTGCGATGTTTGTCCCGGCGGAATGACGGCCGGCCAACGCACGATCATCGGCACGCGAATTCCACCGTCATGCAGGTCCGTCTTGCCGCCTTTCAAATCGTGAATGAAGCCTTCATACGCCGCTCCATTGTCGCTGGTGAACAGGACCAACGTGTTGTCGGCGATTTTCAGTTCATCGAGCTTTCGAAGGATCTCGCCCACCTTGGCGTCCATGTGCTGCACCATCGATCGGAAGCGATGCTGGTCGTCGCTGATCCCGTCCGCGGCGGTGTCGGACCAATGCGGCTCGGGTGCCGGTTCATAAGGTTTGTGGGGAACGAGCCACCACATGTTGATGAAAAACGGAGCGTCTTCGCTGGAGAGTTTCTCGATCATCTCGACCGCGAAATCTCCATTGGCATCGGTGAGGTGTTTGGGATAGTACGGGTCGTCTTGGCGGATTTGTTGGTCGTTGCGAAGAAGGACCGTCCCGCCTTTCCGGAAGAGCGTTTTGTCACGCCCCATTTTGCCGCGAAGTGGTTGTTGCTCAATCTGCGTTTGATAGAAATCGAATCCGTGTTGGCGAGGACCGGGCTGGTTGGTCAAGCGTTTTCCTGTTTCGTCGACGTGCAGTCCACCGAGATGCCACTTGCCAATGTGCGCGGTGTTGTAGCCCGCGTCACTCAAAAGTTCAGCCACCGTCGTCGCGGATTCGGGCAGCCACCCGTTTCGGTCATTGAAGTGTTTCGTGATCCCAAATCGCAGCGGATAGCGACCGGTCAGCACCGAGGCTCGCGTGGGAGAACAAACTGCCGAACCGGCGTGGAAGCGATCGCACTTCAAACCTTCATCGGCCAACCGATCCAGATGTGGCGTCTTGACGGCGGGGCTGCCAAAACACGACAGGTCTCCGTAGCCGAGGTCGTCCGCCAGCAACAGGATGATGTTGGGACGATCGTCCGCGTGAAGCGACCTTGCGTCGGCCAGAAAGACAACGGTGATGCAGGCAATCGCCAGCGAGTGGATCAGAGGTTTCATGTTTGGGACGTGGGTGATGGAGGAGTGCCGCTTGAGAGAGGCGGCCTTGGGAAATTCATTTGCCCGAATGAGACGACTTGCTTTTGCGAGCAGGCGGCGGCACAGGCGGCTTCGTCGGACGAACATCCATCGGATCGAAGAACCGCATGTTGGTTCCGACTCGGTCGTAGTCGCCGAGGTCTTCTCGCATCGATTCGGCGAGCGCCAGCAGCCTTTCAACAACCTGTGGATTTTCCGCCGCCACGTTCGTTGTTTCGCCGAGGTCGTTTCGCAAATCAACCAGAAACGGACTTTCAAAACCGATCCGGTCCTTGGGAGCGATGTGGAAATTGCGACTGAACGGGGCGACTCCGATCGGTTCTTTTTCGCGTGGCAAGTGGAGCTTCCATTTGCCCTGCCGAACGGCCTGCAGATGAACTCGAAGGTAATAGAAGAACGCCTTGTCTGGGTTGGCTTGATCCAATTGGCCGTGAAAGAGATGGCGGATGTCTTCCCCGTCGATCACTCGATCGGATGGAACATCGGCACCGGCGAGAGCGGCCAAGGTTGGCATCACGTCCATGGTCGTGGCAATCGAATCGCAAACCGTTCCCGCGGGCACTCTGCCGGGTCCCCACAGAATCGCGGGGACTCGCACGCCGCCTTCGAAAGAGGAAACCTTGCCGCTGCGCAGCGGACCAGCCGATCCGCCGTGATCACGTGGGCGATGCCCGTCGACATGCCCCTTGTTCTTGACCAACCAAGGACCATTGTCGCTGGTGAATAGAACGTAGGTGTTTTCAGCCAGCTTCCGTTCACTGAGCGTGTCCAGGATCCTGCCAACGTTGAAATCGATCTCTTCAATGACATCGCCATACAGACCACGTTGGCTCTTGCCCTTGAACGCTTTGGATGCATCCAACCGCGTGTGTGGCATGGTGTGAGGGATGTAAACAAAGAACGGCTGATCTTGGTTCTGCTCGATGAACGAGATCGCCTCGTCGGTGTACCGCCGAGTCAACGTCGCCATGTCGGAATCCGGTTCGATCAGCTCTTCGTTGCGGTACAGATTCGCCACACGGTCATTGCTGGTGGGTGTTCCGTAGAAGTAGTCAAATCCCTGGCCGGTTGGAAGCAAATCGGGGAAGAAGTCCGTTTGAGTGTGTTTGGCGAGATCCCACTTGCCAAAGCAAGCCGTCGCGTAGCCTTTCGTTTTCAAGACTTCGGCGATTGTGATTTCGTCTTCGTGCAAGATCGGATGAATCTGCTTGGTGTGCCCTCGTTCCGCCACCCGCAGCGGGTAGCAACCGGTCATCAAAGCGGCTCGCGATGGTCCGCAGATGGGTTGAGCGTAGAAGCTGGTGAACTTCATGCCAGCACTTGCCATCGCGTCCAACCGCGGCGTCCGGATGTCGGGCGAGCCAAAGCAGCCCACGTCCTGGTAGCCTTGGTCGTCGGTGAAAATCACGACAAAGTTCGGCGGCCCGGCCGCAGCGATTCCCTGCATCAGGCAAACGCACATCAGGGCTTGGAACAGGGGCTTCATGGTAGGTCTTCGGGCTAGGATTGAATGAACAGCTCGGTGAGTGAGAAACGCCTCACAACAACCCGACGCCTGAGTTTCGAAGTTGCACTTTCGCGTGAGGCATTGTTTTTATCACAACCCGAAGCGTCAGCGAGGGACCCACACGCTCACAGCAACGGCACATGGTCCCTCGCTCACTCGTCGGGTAAGGATTGAATGAACAGCCCGGTGAGTGAGCGACGCCCTCACAACCACCCGACGCGTCAGTTTCAAAGCTGCACTTTCGCGTGAGGCATTGTTTTTATCACAACCCGACGCGTCAGCGAGGGACGCCCCCTGAACTGGTATCGAAACCAAGGACTCGTCGCCTCGTCCACTACGATCATCCCACACGTTTTGCTTTGACAGACCACTCGACCGTCAATCACAACCCGAAGCGTCAGCGAGGGACCCACACGCTCACTGCAACGACACATGATCCCTCGCACCGCGAGCCGATGCCACTTACTTGAGCACCGGCCCGGCGATTTCTTCGCCGTTGGTGGTGAGTAGCTGGAAGTGGTGCACGCCGACTTTCTGTCCATCCCGGTAAGTCCACACGACTTGCTTGTCGCGTGTCACTTCCATCAACTTGGGTGCGTCCACGTCAGCTCGACCGCCCGCGTAGCTGGTGATGACGACGTTCCCATTGGGCAACACTTGGGCGCCGCAGGGATCCTGCAACCATTCCCCCGGCAGGTCCTCGTTGGTCAACGTCCAGATGACCTTGCCATCCGCGTCGAAGTCAACGACTCGGTTCCCGTTCGTGAACGTCACCAGCGTTTGCCCGTCACCGTGACGGATCGCCGTGAAAGGCCACGAGTGAATCGCGTGCTCGGCGTCACCCGGCACGGTGGTGTCAAGTTTGCCCAGGATTTCTCCGTTGCGGTCATAGTGAAAGACAGCGAAATCCAAAAGATGCGGGACCAGGTAGGTGCCATCAGCTAGCTTGCGAGCCATCCGAGACTGCATGTGATGGTTCTTCTTTTGGCAGGCCAGCGGGAATTCCAGGATCACTTCACCAGTCGAACTGAGTTCCAGCAACCGAGGCTGCTTGCCCGCTTCCGTGATCACAAACGTGCCTTCGGCGGTGGGATGCGTGCTGTTGACCTCGCTCTGCGTGCCCTTCCAGATCAGAGTCTCTTTTCCGTCGGGAGCGATCTGGACGACCGCTCCACCACGATACCGTTTGGATTTGTTCAGCGTCAGAATCATCGTGCCGTCCTTCAGCACGTACCCATCGCGAGTCGCCGACGGATACGTCCAACTGGCTTTCCCGTCCTCACCCATCAAATAGGTCTTCTGACCGCAAGCCAAGAAGCTGTGCGAAACCTCCTCGGCCGCAGCCGAGTTGCTCCCCACCGCCAGCCCATCGCCGGGGTGCCCGCCCCAAGCCACAACAAAAACAAAGAGCAAGCAAGCGATCGATCGAAACGAAAAGTTCATATTGGCCCAGGAAGAGAAAGATGATCAAGGCGGGTTCAGCAAGCCCAACAGTTTACTTGAACGGGAGGGGGAAAGGGCCACAGGGCCACAGGGTCACAGGGCCACAGGGCCACAGGACCACAGGACCACAGGGCATCAGGGGATCAGGGCATCAGGGCATCAGGGCATCAGGGCTCCGTGCTCGGTCGACAGAGCTAGCTCGTGCTGGGGCACGTCAGCGTGCTCGTGCAGCGGCTCGGC
>NZ_JBICHO010000275.1:0-15249 GCF_043100905.1 Rhodopirellula sp. JB055
GGACCACTTGGCTACCGTCCGTCTCCACGACCAACGCAACCTCCCCACCTGCTCAAGCATCCCGGATCCGCTCTAATGCGTGTCTGGTATCGGACCAAAATCGTGGCTGGGAAAGAGGGAGCGTTGACACATGGCGACAGAAACCAAAACGGCGGGCAAACGAAAAACGAAGACGACGAAGACGGAGCGTCGCCCGAATGTCTTTCACCAGCGATTGGGCACGTTGACTTATCACCAAGCCGTCAAGCTGTTGGGAGAGGAAGGCCCGCAGTTGATTCGGACTGGAGGGCAAGCGTTTGAGATTCAGTCGGATCGAGACGTTTATCTCGGCGGGGATTTGTTCCGAGTGCGAGTCGAAGATGCCGAGATCGAAAGTGGTTTTGCGATCGCGACGATCACGCTGAATTCGGATCGCAAAAAACAGCTTCAATTGAATTGCGATCAATGTGAGGTTCCTTGCGAGCACCTGGGAGCTGCGCTGGATTATTTGCTCGATGCGAAATCTGTTTTAGGGCTGGCGATGCCGCCGGACGAATCCGTGCCGCTTGAAAATTTGACCGCGAAGGAACTTCGAGAGCGAGCGATTGCGGAGCGAACCAAGCGTGCGGAAGAAGAACGCATGCGAGTTCGGTCGATGAAGACGGAAACGCCGTGGACGGATTACGTCGTCACCAGTGAACGTTCCGGTCGCACCTACCGAGTTGCGGTGCGTGGATTGAATGACGGTGACTCGTATTGCACTTGCCCCGACTATCGCACCAATCGGCTGGGGACGTGCAAGCACATTTTGCATGTTCATACGAAGCTCAAGAGTCGTTTTTCCGCTGCGAAGCTGCGGCAACCCTACAAACGCAAACAGATTTCTTTGGCTGTTCATTACGGAACATTTGATGGCGACACTCCGAAAGGATTGTTGTTTCATTTGCCAGCCAAGGTGGACGAATCGATCGTGGAGATTGTCGGGGACGGCGCCGCGAAACCAATGCTGGTGGCGGACACGGTGATGAACCGTTTGAATGCGATTGAAACGGCCGGGCACGACGTCAAAATCTACCCCGACGCGGAGGCGTTTCTGCAACGTGAATTGATGCAGAAGCACATTCGTCAGGAGTGCGACCAGATTCGAGCTTCCATCAGTGATCACCCGCTGCGAACGAAGTTGCTGAACGCTGAGTTGTTGCCGTATCAACTGGATGGGATCGCTTTCGCCGCTGGAGCAGGACGAGCGATTCTGGCGGATGACATGGGATTGGGGAAAACAATCCAAGGCATTGGCGTCGCCGAATTGCTCGCCAACCTTTCCGATATTTCTCGCGTGTTGGTCGTCTGCCCCGCGTCGCTTAAGAGCCAATGGAGAGATGAGATCACGCGGTTCAGCGGGCGTTCCTCGCAGATCGTCCTCGGGAAGGGGGATGAACGAATCGAGCAATACCAAGGGGATGCTTTCTTCACGATCTGCAATTACGAACAGGTGCTGCGTGATTTAACGGCTGTTGAAAACGTGCCCTGGGATTTGATCATCTTGGATGAAGGCCAAAGGATCAAGAATTGGGAATCCAAAACGAGCAACGTGATTCGGCAATTGGAGAGTCCGTTTCGGTTGGTTTTATCCGGCACGCCACTTGAGAATCGTCTGGGTGAGTTGTTCACGGTCACGCGTTTCATCGACGATGATTTACTGGGGCCTGCGTATCAATTTTTCAACCAGCATCACATCGTGGATGATCGAGGCAAAACGCTTGGTTATCGACAACTCGATGTGCTGCGTGGAAAGATGCGGCCCGTGTTGCTTCGCCGAACGCGTGCGGAGGTTGCCAAGCAACTTCCCGATCGCACCGACGAGATCATTCGTTGTGAAGCGACCGCGGAACAGAAGGAAGCTCACGATGCGAATATGAAAATTGTCGCCCAAATTGCTGCGAAAAAATTCATGACCGAAATGGATCGGTTGCGAATGCAGAAGTGTTTGCTGATGGCACGGATGGCTTGCGACAGCACTTACTTGCTGGATCAAGAGGCGGATGAATACAGCAGTAAACTGGATCGATTGGCGGAATTGCTGGAGGGTTTGATTACTGACCCGAGTCGCAAGATCGTGTTGTTCAGCGAATGGCGACGAATGCTCAGTCGCATCGAGAACCGCCTTGACGAGATCGGCTGTGACTACGTTCGGCTGGACGGCCAAGTGCCTCAAAAGAAGCGAGCTGCACTGGTTGCACGGTTTCAGAATGACCCGGAATGTCGGGTGATCAACATGACCAACGCTGGTTCCACGGGGCTGAACCTGCAGGCCGCCAACACAGTGATCAACGTGGATTTGCCGTGGAATCCTGCGGTCCTGGAACAGCGCATTGCTCGTGCCTATCGGATGGGGCAGGAGAACCCCGTTCATGTTTACAAGTTGGTCACGACCAGTGAGCCGACGCCGACGATCGAAGAAGGTTTGCTGACAACACTGGCGTCCAAGCAAGATCTTGCGGATGCGTCGCTCAACTTTGACAGTGACGCGTCCGAAGTGTCCATGCAAAGCGGGATGGAAGATCTCAAGCGGCGGCTGGAAGTCATTTTACCTCCGCCGATTGCGGCGCCGGTCGACGAAAGTCAGCAGCGACGAGTCGAGGCCGAAGCGGAGAAGCTCGCTGCCGAGCGGACCGAGAAGGTTTCCGCTGCGAGCGGGCAGTTGGTGACCGCCGCGATTTCATTGGCGGGCGAGTTGATGGGCAATGGATCGTCGCCGTCCAACGAAACGGTCGACAAGTTGACCGAGCGATTGACACAGTGCGTGGACCGTGACGAATCTGGCCGGCCTCAGTTGCGGATCAGCTTGGAGAACGACGATTCACTTCGTTCCTTGGCAACGACGCTTGCCAAACTGCTCGGTTGACCCCGGAACGAGATGGATGGTTGATTCGTTGGGACGCCCCGTTGGGTTGGGGCGATGATTTTGGGAATTCGGCACGCCACGGTTTGTCGGCATTGCTGCAGGTTGGCCACTCTTGGCCGACACCCGCAATTTGGACGGGAAAGAGTGCCCATCCTACATGCGTTGAAATCTCGTTGACGAATGAATTGACAAGCCGATCAGCGAGGCCCACACGGCATTCCCAACGCCGGCCCCGTCCCGGGCGAAGATCGTTGCCGAACGATCCCCCCGGTTCGTGCCCGGTACGATTGGCTGCCAAGCCCGTCGAGATGGAACCACGACCCGGATCGGGGTTCCAAAAGACAACGCTCAACGCAAACGATTGGAGCTTCTTCCCGATAAGTGCGTCGCGGAGGGTTGGACGCCATTTGTCTTTTTGGGGATCGTAGATCCCGAACCCTGAATAGAACTCCCAGTACGCAATTCCGATTCGTCGCTTGATGGCTTCGTCGGCGACGAATCGAGTCCATTGGTTTCGCGAATCGATGTCGGCTTCTTGGTAGGCGCCGAATTCACCGAGATAGATTGGGATTTCGTGCTCAACGCTCCATCGCAAAGCTCGATCGAGGTCGTTGCGAACTGCCCTTTGTTGTTCGGGCGTTCCGGTCCAGGTCGTGCCTTTCCATTGCTTGGATTCATCACCCAGCCATCCGGCACCTTGATGAGTGAATTGAAACGGCGAATAGTAGTGGAAAGTCGCAACCAAGTTGGAATGATCTTGGGGGAGGGTTAGAAATTGCAACGCATCAATGGAATTGAAATTCGCAGGTCCAACGACGATCGTTCGCTCAGGATGCTTTTCGCGAATGATGGGAAGCGCGTGTGCCAACAAGCGATTCCATTTTCCTGCGTCCAAGTTCTCATGAGGTTCGTTGAGAACTTCAAACACCAACTCCGACGGAGCACCCGCGAATTCATCTGCGATTTGACGCCACAACGCCAGGAAGCGATCGAAGTGTTGTTCGGGATTGGCGTACAAACCTTCGTAGTGATGAATGTTGATCATCACTCTTAAATCCCGGTGAAGTGCTTCGTCGACGACCCAGCGGACGCGTTGCATGAAAGTCGGATCAATCGTGTACGGAGGCTTTGTTTGAGCGTGCGTTGACCAGCGGACTGGCACACGAATCGAGTCGAAGCCGGCCTGCTGAATCAGGTCCAAGTGTTTAGCTTCCAAGCGTGGTCCCCAATCGCCTTCGCGAGGCGCTTCCAAGGTGTTGCCAATGTTGACTCCGCGTCCGAAGAATGGGGTTTGCTTTTGAAAGAAGGTGGTGGTCTTCAGTCGTTCGAGCAACTGCGTTTCGCTCACGGCACGAATTTTTCGGATCACAAGCGAGCTTGCCTCCGACGGTTTCTCGAGCATCACGGTGATCGAGCGAATCTTGCTCGAGTCGAAGGAGACGTCGGTTTGCCCATGCCAACTGCCGAACGCGACCCGAATCACACCCGACGCATTCGCTGGCACGGTCGCCGCCGCAGCACTGCTGCCGTCACGTCCTCGCGATCCTGGATTGCGAGTCGACAGAACAACCTTGAGCGGTTTGTTGCCAGGGTTGAACACGTCGGCTTCCAACGCATCAAAGTCGTCCAGACGAAGCGGCGTGTCCATGAATTCCAATTGAATATGCGGGTACCCGTTGCTTGGTGCAGCAGTGAACTTCAGTTCGCCGTTGGACGGGTGTTCGATCCGAACGTCATGGGTTGTGAGTTTGTTGTTCGAGGAAACGTTTGGCCCGAACAAAACCATTTCGCTATCGGAGGACTGGGCCAAAGCGGTGGAACTGTTCATGCCGTACACACACGTGGCAAAGAGAACGAGAACGGGAGACCAAGCTGGCAAACGGAAACGGAACACGTGATCGAACATGTCAGACTCGAGGGGAATCGTGGGGATGATTGCTGAGGTTGGGGTCTCTGTCTGCAATCATATCTCATCGGAAAGCAAAGCGAAGATGCACCAAACGCAGCCCAACTGCCCCGTCGTGTTCAGCTACAATGGTTGAGTTCGTCGAAGGACGACTCCCGCCCCACCTGATCCGCCCACTGATCGTCCCCACCATCGATCATCGGCTCTCGATCCAGCCCCTGGAACCGCAGCCATGTTGAATTTGACTTCGCGTGCCAAGACGCATACTTGCAACGGGACCACCCGGCGAGATTTTCTGCAGGTTGGAACCCTTGGAATGCTCGGCTTTGGCTTGCCACAATTGCTGGCCGCGGAAGCGGCCGGTGCGGCAGGAAAGAACACTGATCGAAAATCGTGCATCATGATTTTCAACTTAGGTGCGCCCAGTCAAATGGACACGTTTGACCCCAAGCCGAATGCTCCGGCGGAAGTTCGCGGGCCATTCCAAACCATTGCGACTCGCGGCGATTTCGAGTTGACCGAGATCCTGCCTAAACATGCGGAGATCGCCGACAAGTTTTCGATCGTTCGGTCGTGCTATCACACCGCGGCCGCCGTTCACGATGCGGGATGGCAGATGCTGCAGACCGGTCGCCAATTCACTGGCGGAGTGAACTACCCGCATGCCGGTGCCGTCGTCGAGTACTTGCAGGGACGCCGGACGGACTTGCCCGCTCACGTGGTCTTGCCGCAGACGATGGGGCGTGGTGGTGGAAATTTGCCCAACGGACAAGCCGGTGGTTTTCTTGGAAAAGCCTATGACCCGTTTGCGTTGATGGCCGATCCGAGCAAGCCAAACTTCAAGGTTCCTGACCTGTTGCCACCCGCGTCGCTTCCGGACGTGCGAATCGACCGACGCAGACGCATGCGGGATTCGATCGAGAGCCACATGGCTCGGTTCGAAGCGACTGAATCAGCGAAGTTGTTCGATGCCAACTTCGAGTCCGCCTACCGGATGATGAACAGCCCACAAGCTCGAGCTGCGTTCGACCTTTCCAAAGAGCCCACGGCGGTGCGGGAACGCTATGGGATGAATCGATTTGGCCAATGCTGTTTGCTGGCCCGTCGGTTGATCGAAGCCGGTGTGCGATTCGTCACCATCAACACGTTCTTGACGGTCTTCAATGAAGTCACTTGGGACATCCACGGCAGCAAGCCGTTCACGACCATCGAAGGCATGAAGAAGATCGTCGCGCCGATGTACGACCAAGCCTATTCCGCGCTGATCACGGATCTGCATGATCGTGGTTTGCTCGATGACACGATGGTCTGTGGGCTGGCCGAGTTCGGTCGCACACCGAAAGTCAATCCGGCGGGTGGACGCGATCACTGGCCGCAGTGTTTCTCGTGTACGTTCGCTGGGGGTGGCGTGGTTGGAGGAAGAGCCGTCGGGAAATCTGACCCGATCGGAGGCGTTCCCGCGGATCGCCCAACCAATCCGGGCGAGATCATTGCAACGATTTTCAAGGCAATGGATTTGGACCTGCATGCGGAATTGCCAGGACCCGGCGGACGTCCGTTTCCGTTGGTTGACTTCGGCGTTCGAGAGATCAAGGAGCTGTTCGCGTGAGAATTCTGTTCAGGAGGCAACCCCCGTGGGCAACCGCGTTTTTGGCGGTTCAATTCGTCCTTGTCGCGAATAGCTTCGCTGAAACGGCCCAGTCAGCGATTGTTTTATTGCCGCAGCAGATCGAACTGTCGCACGCTGGTGATCTGCAGCGTGTGTCGGTGGCCGAGTGGAAGGATGGCAAATCTGGGGCAGCGATCGATGACGTTGTGATCGAGTCGTCTGATACCGGGATCGTCCGAGTGGTTGGGAACACCTTGCATGCTGTTTCTGATGGAACGGTGCAGGTGACAGCGACGACTGGCTCCGGCGAAATCGCCTCTTCCGAGGTGACGGTGAGTGGCACCGGCGATCCTCATGAATGGAGTTTCCGCAACGATGTCCAGAGCGTGCTGGCAAAGCAGGGCTGCAACATGGGGGCTTGTCATGGTGCCTTGGCAGGCAAAGGCGGTTTCGTGCTTTCGCTGCGAGGCTATGACAGTGATGCCGATTTCCGTGCAATCACGCGTCAGGCTCGCGGGCGTCGAATTGAAATGGCGGACCCGGGGCGGAGTTTGTTGTTGGCGAAACCCACCGGGGCGTTGCCTCACAAGGGCGGTTTGCGTCTGAGCACCGATTCACGCGATTATAAGATTCTGGCTCAGTGGATTGCCAAGGGGGCCGCAGCACCTGCGGACGAAGACGCGTTGATTGAAAAGATCACAGTGACTCCGGAAAACGCCCGGCTGCATCCCGGCGACCACTCTCAGGTTTTGGTAACGGCTCACTACAACGACGGCAGTTCACGTGACGTGACGCATTGGGCTCAGTTCACTGCCACGGACGAGGCCGTCGCGGGTGTTGATGGCGATGGGCGTGTGCAAATCAATGGAAGCGGTGAAGCGGCGGTGTTGGTGTGGTATGCCAGCCAAGTCGCTCTGGCACGCATGACGGTGCCCTACCCGAACAAGGTGGATGCGGAAGTTTACACCTCTGCTCCTCGCCGCAATTTTATAGATGTTCTGAATTTGCAGCAGCTTCAGACGCTGCGGTTGCCACCGTCGGACCGATGCGACGACGCAACATTTCTCCGCCGGGCAACCCTGGACACGATCGGGCGTCTGCCGACCCAGTCGGAACGTGAGCAATATTTCAGTGCACCAAGACATCAGCGTCGCGACACGTTGATCGATCAATTGCTGGCGGCGGAGTCCTTCACCGACTATTGGGCTTACAAATGGTCCGATGTCTTGGTCATCAACGGCAACAAGCTTCGTCCGGCGGCGGTGAAGTCCTACTATGACTGGCTTCACGATAGCGTCCGCACGAATAAGCCTTGGGACGTGTTGGTGCGAGAGATACTGACCTCCACGGGCAGCAGTGCCGCCAACGGAGCCACCAACTTTTTCGCCGTCAATCAAACGCCGGAGGAGATGACCGAAAATGCATGCCAGTCGTTCTTGGGGTTATCGATCGGATGTGCGAAGTGCCACAATCATCCGCTTGAAAAGTGGACGAACGACCAATACTACGCGATGGCGAACTTGTTTTCGCGAGTCCGAGCAAAAGGTTGGGGCGGCGATTCGCGGAACGGCGATGGGTTACGGCAATTGTATGTTTCAACCTCGGGGGAACTGGTGCAGCCGAAGCTTGGCAAGCCTCAACCGCCGGCTCCACTTGATTCGGAGCCAATGGCGTTTGACGACCCACGCGACCGACGGGAGGTCTTGGCGGAATGGTTGACGGACCCGTCCAATCCTTACTTTGCTCGATCGATCACCAATCGCGTCTGGGCCAATTTCTTTGGCCGCGGATTGGTCGAACAAGTGGATGATCTACGGCTCAGCAATCCTGCCAGTAATGAAGCACTTCTCGACGCTGCTGCGCAGCACTTGATCGATGCCCGCTTTGACTTGAAGACGTTGATGCGAACGATTTTGCAAAGTGAGACTTATCAACGCAGCAGTCTGACCGTCGCAGCAAATCGGGACGATCCCAAATACCTCAGCCACTACGCACCTCGGCGATTGATGGCGGAAGTGTTGCTTGATTCGATGGACCAAGTCCTGGGCACAACGACCTCGTTCACCGAAATCGCGTTTGCAGGTGCTGACAAGCAAAAGACCGATTTCTACCAAGCCGGGACCCGGGCGATCGAGCTTTATGATTCCGCGGTGGACTCGTATTTTTTGAAGACGTTCGGTCGAAATCCTCGTGAGATCGTTTGCGAGTGTGAGCGGGACGCTGAACCGTCGATGGTTCAGGTGTTGCACCTTTCCAATGGCGAAACGCTGAATCCCAAACTGGACGACCCCGGCAGTCTGCCGAGTCTCGCGGTGGCGGAATCTTTGGGCCGGGACGAGTATCTCGACAAGCTGTTCCAACGAGCTTTGTCGCGAGATCCAACTGCGGCAGAACGACAGTCTTTGTTTGCGGTGATGGACGAGTACGGCGAAGATCAGGCGACCGCGATGCGTGACGTCGCTTGGAGCGTGTTGACCAGCGTTGAGTTCACATACAACCACTGAGGCGATTGGATGATGAAGACTTTTGGCCTCACTTTGGTGGCTGTTTTTGCGTTTCCCTGCCACTCGTTCGCGGTCGACTTTGCGGAGGATGTGGCTCCTATTTTGCAAACGTATTGTGTTGGTTGTCACGCCGAAGACGATGCGCAAGGCGGGCTGGCGATGGACACGCACGTCGCGTTGATGAACGGCGGCGAATCCGGTTTGGCACTCACTCCAGGTGTGGCCTCCAGCAGCCGAATGTTCTTGATGGCGTCGGGGAAAATGGATCCTGTGATGCCGCCGGATGACATGGAAGGGCCGAGTGAAGAGGAATTGGCCATTCTCGCGGAGTGGATTGAAGACGGTGCAACAGGGCCGGATGGTGACATGCCAATTCGGCGTGCGCTGAAGACGCCTGAAATTGAAACTGCCGGTGACGTTGTCTTGCCTGTGACCGCAATTGCTCAGTCGGCGGATGGGGCATGGGAAGCGACCGCGCGTTTCGGTGCGATCACTTTGGTGGATCAATCCACAGGCGAATCCAAACGGCTCACGAAGAAACTCGGCAAGGTCAACTCGCTCAGGTTCAACCAGGATGGAACACTGCTGCTGGCTGCTTCGGGGCTGACTGGCGGTTACGGACTAGCCACCCTGTTTCGTGTTGCGGATGGCACGGTGGAGCGGGAATTGGTGGGGCACCGGGATGTGCTTTATGCGGCCAAGTTTTCTCCTGATGGCAGTCGAATCGCGACGGCGGGCTATGACAGAAGGATCCTGATTTGGGATGCCGTCTCGGGCGAGATGATCCGAGAGTTGGTCGGTCACAACGGGGCCATCTTTGACCTGGCGTTCTCGCCCGATGGCGAGCTTCTGTTGTCAGCCTGTGCGGATGAAACGGCCAAGGTTTGGCGTATCGACACGGGTGAACGTCTCGACACGCTCAGCCAGCCTGCCGCAGAAGTGAACTGCGTGCTGATTTCAAAGGATGGACGCTGGATGCTGGCTGGCAGTGCGGATAATCGGCTGCGTGTTTGGAAATTGATTTCCAAGGATGCTCCCGCGATCAATCCGATCGTGCAGACACGGTTCGTGGATGAATCGCCGATCACTCGCATGGCGTTGACTCCCGATGGTCATGGGTTGGTGATTCTCAGCGAAGCGGGCCATGCGAAAGTGCTTCGGACGGATGATTGGTCTGTTGTCGGCGCCATGGAATCCCTGGGAGAGACCCCGAGCGATTTGGTCGTCTCGACCGATGGTTTGACGGCTCGGATTGCGTTGATGGATGGAAGGGTGGTGGAACGGCGGTTGCCTGCCATTGAACCTCAAGATGCTGTTCGGCGTGATGAAACGCTGGTTCCGATTCATTTGGATTTGGGACCGTTGATCACTCTCCAGGAGTCGCAGCTCGCGTTTGTTGATGGCATCGCGAGTGTTCCGCGGGGCGCGGAAGTGACCGGGACGCTGGCGACCGAAGGGGACGATGATTGCTATCGATTCTCTGCTCGCCGGGGCGAAGCGTGGGTGATCGAAGCGGATCCCATCTCAGGAGACCTGGATCCGAAGATTGGATTGCTGGATGAATCCGGGCAACCACTTTTGCGCGCCCGATTGCAAGCGGTCCGCGACACGTACTTCACCTTTCGTGGCAAGAATAGCAATCAAGTCAACGATTTTCGATTGTTTGGATGGCAGGAGATTGGGTTGAACCAGTACCTGTATTCCAATGGCGAAGTCACCAAGACATGGCGACATCCTCGCGGGCCTGATTCCGGGTTCGACGTTTATCCTGGTGCGGGCAACCGTCACACTTTCTTTGGAACGACACACACGACTCATGCCCTGGGCGAACCCGCTTACGTGGTTCGCGAATTGGGAGAACGAGAAGCGGCGGAACCCAACGGGTTGCCGGTGTTTGAGATCTTCTATGAAAACGACGATGACCCGAGCCGGATGGCTGGGAAGTCGAGCCGCCTGGACTTTGTCGCTCCGCGTGACGGAGAGTTCACGGTTTGCATTCGTGACACGCGCGGCCATGTCGCAGAGGACTTTCAGTACCGATTGCGGATTCGGCCAGCCGCTCCTTCCTTTGTCGCTTCAATTGGAAAGATGAACGCCAGTTTGCCGCCGGGTGGCGGCCGACAGATCGACTTGAAAATTCAGCGTATGGATGGGTTTGATGGGCCAGTCTCATTCGAAATCGGGGACTTGCCTTCGGGCTGGCATTCTAATTTTCCGGTTGTGATTGAGCCCAACCAATTTTCAGCAGAGGGATTGATCTTCGTGCCCGAAGGGATCGAGACGCCAGCGAAGCCGGTTGATTTGCAGGTCACTGCGTCCGCCGAAATTCTGAATCGTTATGTCGAGAGAAATGCGGGGACCATCCAAGGATTGACGGTTGGATCGCGTCCCAGCGTGATCCCGATGATTCAACCGATCGATCGTGATGTGCCGGAACAGGAAGATTGGACGTTGGTGATTCCACGAGGCGCCACCGTTTCGGCTCGCATCGTTCTGCGACGTGGCAAGGATTCGAAAGGCAACGTGAACCAAGGCGAAGTTCGGTTTGGGAAAGAGGGCAGCGGTCACAATGCCGCGCATGGTGTCTACGTTGACAACATTGGATTGAGCGGCTTGTTGGTGCTTCCCAATGAAGATGAAAGAGAGTTTTTCATCACCGCCGATCCGGTCGCCGAGCCCGGGAAACGCTCGTTCTTTTTGGTCTCCAACAACGACGGGGGTGTGGCCAGTTTCCCCATCACGGTCGAAATCCGTGATGCGTCTGCGATGAGCGTCACCGCCAACTGAGTGTCGGTGGGGGTTGAGCGCCCGCGGGAAATGCTGCTTGAAAGCGGTGAAGCACCAGACAACGACGGTCGTTGACGGCGCGTGGCAAAGCTGGACGGTCGTCCCGCGGGCTTTGATGCGAAATTTTAGCTGCCTCAACAACCAATCGGGGGAATTGATTCTCGGTCGACCGCGAAATAAACCAGACAGGTACAGTTTTGAGTTTGCAAGGCTGGTACCTCGGAAAGCGAAGCATGTCCATTCGCCATTTGATCGGAATCACGCTTTACGCCTTTATACTGAGCTTTGCTTTGACGGACTCTGTTGCCGCGGCGACGTTTGCAAACTTTTCAGCGGAGCGACACAACCGGTTTCTCGTGGATGATTCGCTCAATCCTGATTTCTGGTTGGACCATTCTCTTCTTACCGGTGTCGCTGTTCAGCGAGCGGTTTTGATCTCGCCTCAGCATTATGTGACGGCGGCTCACACGGGGATGATCAACCCGACCTTCGTTGCAGCCGACGGCACTCGGCACACCTACACGGCTGAATCGTCAACGATTTTGCAAACAACCTTGCTGAACGACTTTCTGGATTCCGATGACATGACGCTGCTGGCCGGGACGAGTCACGCCAGCGATTTATTGTTGGTCAAATTGGATGCGCCTGTTCCGTTGGCTGATGGGATCACCCCCTTGTCGGTTCTGGGGGGCGGGTACTACGGCATGCTGGGCCAGACCATGATCGTTCAAGGTCAAAACTCACAGTTCGGATCCGACACGATTGATGCGACTCAAACGGTGGAACTGAACACCGGTGCCATCACGGAATCGCTGATCTATCGATGGGATGACCCGCTGGGGGGAGGCGGATTGGATGAACTCACGCTGGTCGGCGGTGACTCGGGAGAAGGTTCGTTCGTTGAAATCGACGGGCAATACGTGTTCACCGGAGTCAACATGGGAATCGCGACGGTTACGGAAACCTCGGAGAAGTTCAGCTTCAACAGTTTCATCACGCCTTACGTGGATTTGATTGCCGCCGAGGTTGCTGCGGACGGATTTTCAATCGATGTCGTTGCGGTTCCAGAACCGTCCATGGCGTTGGCGATGCTTACAGTGACGGGCTTTGGATGGGTGCGACGACGTACCAAGCGATCCCGATCGCGTGGACGAGTGAGGCCAGCAAAACCATCAGATGCCAAACTGCGTGCAAGTAGGGAGCGCGTCGGTCGTTCATGAGGAAGATTGTGCCGACGCTGTAGAGCACACCGCCGATGAACATAGCATAGGCGAGTTCGACGGGCACGTTGGCAATCAATGGGATGGCTGGTAGCCAGCCCAGCAACAAGTACGACACCACGCTGATTGAATGCAGGCGATGCATCCGCACCGCTTTGTTGAAGAAGCCCGCCAACGCTGCCACCCACATCGCAGTGAGCAAGGGAACACGCCAACCGCTAGGGGAATACGCGTAAGCGATGGGCGTGTACGTTCCAATGATCATCAAGTAGATCGCGGCTTGGTCGCACGCTCGGAAGCGGTCCAGCCAGGGACGTTCGAGGAACACGTGTGACAGTGTCGAGCAAACAAAGGTTGCGACGACCGATGCCGCGTAAACGCCGCAGGCGATCGCCAGCCCCGGATTGCCCGTCGATGCTCTCACTAGCCACACGCCAACGCCACACCAAAGGATTGCCGACAATCCGTGTGTCCATGCGTTCGCCCATTCTTGATCGGGTTGAATCGGCGGTACATCCAAGGTGTGATCCAACGCTCAGTTTCCGTTCAAAAGGTTTTCGTCACGCAGCCAACGCAAACAAAGATCGGGCCAAAGGTCGTCCGCTCGATCATCCATGCGTCCGCCAAAACCATGGCCGCTTCCAGTGAAAACGTGCAATGCGGAAGGCACTCCAGCGTTGTGGAGTTGGGTGAACAAGGTCACGCAGTTCATGACCGTCAAACGATCGTCTTCACCATGGACCAAGAACATCGGTGGCGAGTTCTCGTTGATCTCAAACCCATCCAGTTCGTTTGGTGCGTCATTTTTCACCAACCACGCGGGATAGATCAGGCAGGCGAAATCAGGCAGGCTGATTTCCTGGTCCGCTGTATCGATCGCGTCGTACTGTCGTTCGGTGATGGTGGCGGCACGACAAGCCGCCTGGCCACCCGCGGAGAAACCCATCACGCCGACTTGGTCAGGCACGTTGCCCGTGACCTTCCCAGCCCGAATCAGGGCGATTGAACGTTGAATGTCTTGGACCGGTGGTTTCCATTTGGGATCCATCGAACGGGTCGGCACACGGTACTTCAACACCACACTGGTCACACCGCCGGTGACCATTTGCTCAGCGATTTCAGTGCCCTCTAAATCCCACGCGAGGATCGAGAACCCACCACCAGGGCAGATGACCATCACGGTTTTGGATGGCTCGCCGTTTTGATCAATGGCTGGAAAGACGTGCATTTCCGGAGTGGACACGTTTCCCAGGCGAATCAAGCGTCGGCCGCCGACTTGATTGTCGGTTGGTTTGGTGAAGTCACGTTCGGGTTCCGTCGGGGCGTCCCATTTGGGCGGATCGGATGGCCAAACGGGAACGACCTGGCTGGGGTCGGCACCAAAGCAGGTGCCAAGCATCCAAGTCGTTGTGAGAGCGGCGATCCACATTCGTTTCGGTTCCAACAAGCCAGTCGTTTTCACTGGGGCAACTCCGTGGGGGAAAGATCTTGGGGGAAAACAGGCCGACATCGTAACCCATGCGATGTTCACGCGCGGCTCCACCAGAACCGAACCAAATCTGCGACCTGTTCGCCTTCGACTTCGTCGCCCAGCATCAGCTCATCAGCCAGGGCTGCGATGGCGGGCCAACACGGGGCCGCGGCGATGATTTTCCGCAAACGGTTGATCGCTTCCCGCAGCAATTGGACTTGTTGTGACGCTTGAGGCTTGATCGCGGCGGCACAGAGTTGTGCTTGTCGCCAATCGCTGGCCCATGTTCTGACGTCCAGCAAATCCTCGTCACCGCTCTGATAGACGAATTCTGCGACCGGACCTGCCAGGATCGTTAGCAATTCTCGTTGCCGTTGCCAGTGATCGCTTGGATCGACCCGTCCCCAATTGACGATGCAGTCACCAAATCGGTGTGGCATGCCGTCGTCTTCGTCATCGAAGATGGAGGCTTGAGAAAGCGACACCCGGTCAATTTGTGCTCCGAGAGCGCAGCCAACGATCGCGTGACCGGCCTCATGATAGGCGGTTACCAATTCGTCATCGTCGTCTTCCCAAGTCCAGTCCATCGACCAATCATCGCGCGAGTGGTTCGTAACGATCGTCATCGTAGCGGTGCCAGTGGATTTGCACGACCTGACGAATTCAAACTGCAAAGCGAGCTTCTGTGGACATGAAAAAACCGCCGCAAGCGATCGACGCTCGGGCGGTCCAGTTTGTTATTTCGAGATGCTCGGGGCGCGAGCTCGTAGGAAACTCGGGCCCCGAGTTTTCAGATTCAATCAGTTCAACATTTGCTTGACTTCGGACATCACTGCAGCGACGTCCACTTTGTCAGCATCGAATTCGT
>NZ_JBICHO010000276.1:0-12192 GCF_043100905.1 Rhodopirellula sp. JB055
CCAGGTTTCTCAATGGAGCCGAGGGGACTTACGTTTCTGCTGGGGCGACGTACCGATCCAGCACAGGCGCTGGTTTTGTGGCAGACTTCGGCCATGAAGAATACCTGACTTCGTACCTGACTCAGCGGTTTTCGCTGTCAGGTGCAGCGGGATGGGACCAAGCATCGATTGGGCTCGACACCGGATTGCGATTGCAAACCCCGACCCGATTGGCGCCTTTTGTGGGGATCGGTGGCTACGCCGGGATGAACTGGGAAACCGTCGAGGCAGAGGACGATGGAATCGACAACGACGAAGACGGATCCACGGACGAATTCGGTGAGGAAGACACCGAATATGATTTGACCATGGCGTCAATCTACCCTGAAGTGGGCGCCCACTTCTGGTGGACGCCGCACGCACGATTGACCGGGTTTGGACGCTACTGGGTCACGACGGATGGGCGCGAATCCGATGCCTGGATCGTCGGCGGCGGACTCGCAATTTTTCGTCAGTGAGCCGGACGTTGATTGGAACCGGTCAGATCAAGGATTGGTTTCTTCCAGTTGAGGTTGGTCCCATAGGCGATAGGGATCATCCAGTCGTTGCATTTCGGAAAGCAGCAACGCTTCCAGTTCCTGGCGTTTCGCAGCGTAGGCGGGATTCTCTGCGAGGTCCGTTTCAAGTTCCGATTCGCGTTGGTGTTCAGGCAAGTATTCCAGCGGATTGGCAGCCAAGTTGAACAACTGAGTTTCGCGGACTTTGCCGTCCAACGCGTCGTACTTGATCAGTTTCCAATCACCCTTCTTCACGCTCCGCATTCCTGGTTTGGTGCCACCGCAGTAGACGCCGTAGAGGACATCGCGAAGAACTTCTTTTTCGCCTTGGATGACGGGCCGCAGCGATTGGCCTTCCAAGGTTTCTGGAGGATCGATTTTGGCAAGGTCAACAAGCGTCGGCAGCAGGTCCAGCAAATACAGATTTCCGATCGCACGTTTCCCTTTGGGGATGCCAGGTCCTTGAATGATGAATGGCACTCGCCAAGTGTGCTCGTACAGGTTCTGTTTGCCTTGCAATCCATGCCGACCGATCGCGATGCCGTGGTCGGATGTGTAGACAACGTAGGTGTTGTCCAGTTCGTCCATTTGTTCGAGGCGTCGGAGCACCTTGCCGATTTGAATGTCGATGTTTTCGCTGCAGGCAAACTCACGCCCGAGTTCGTTGCGAATCGTGCGTTCATCGCGGCGTTTCCATACACCACTGACGTTGACTTCGTCGCGAAGATTGGGGTGTCCGTGATGAAACGGGTGAGCTTCCAAGTGGTTGGGGGGCAACGCCGGTTGCTTGGGATTCGCGGGCGGCAACGATTCGCGATCGGTGTGATTGGTGGCCCCGTACTTGGCGAGTAATTCAGGCGTTCCGTCTCGCGTGTCGTGAGGGTGTGAGAAACCAAAATAGATCAGGAATGGATCTTCATCCGACGTGGTCTCGCGTTGATCGAGGTATTCCAGCACTTGTTTGCCATGCCACGCACTGCCGGTTTCTTCGGTCCCGCCGCGTTTGGACGCGTCTCGCACCACGGCGAATTGCTCGTTCGCGGCCGGATAACTGTTGCCCTTTTTGCAGGTTCGCATTGTGTCGTAACCCGCTCGGTTGAAGATCGCCGCCATGGTGTATTCAGGCAAATCCTTGGGCGCCAAGCTCTCGTCGGGGTAGCGAACACTCGGGTTCTTGCGTTGCTTTTTCGCGTTGGGACGTCGCTGTGGGATGTGCCAAACCGTGCGTCCGGTCATGATCATGTGTCGCGAAGGTGTGCAGACGGCGCCGGACCAAGCACCCATGTGATGAGCCCCGTCGAACACCATGCCGGAGGCGGCTAGGCGATCGATGTTGGGCGTTTCCAGTTGTGAGTCAGGGTTGTAGAGCTTCAGGTCGAGTGGTGATTGGTCATCGACCACGATCACCAAAAAGTTGGGGCGATCGTCAGCGACTGCGGCGTGCGAGGCGCACAAGACGCAAAGCAACGCGGCGAAAGCATGCCAGTTCGGAACAGGGAACAGAAGACGCATGGAGGTTCTCTCGGGGGATGGAGGTTGTGTGGGGAGGAGAATCAGGGGGTGGAGTCGGCGTACTCGGAAGGATCGATCCAACGGAGATCGTCCCAGTAGCCGGTGTCATTGGATTGAGGATCGCCGGGCGTGCTTCGGCCGTTGAGAACGATCTTGGTCAAAGCGGCTTGCAATCGACGAACGATCTGCGGGTGATCCGACGAGACGTCTTTCGTTTCCGATGGATCGCTGGCGAGATCGTAGAGTTCACCTCGGTCTTTGAATCGATTCGGAGCGATCCATTTCCAGTGGCCGGCCGTGATGGCGAATTCGCCTCGCACACCGTGATTGATCAAGGGGACACGGTGATGTTCATAGGCCGGATCACGCAAAATCGATGCAAAGCTATGGCTGTCTTCGGCGGCGTGGTCCGGCACGGATTGCCCGAGCAAATCGGCAACGGTTGCCAACAAGTCAACTTGTCCGACCAACGCATCGCTGGTGCGTCCAGGTTGCTCGATGCCGTTGGGCCATCGGGCGAGCATCGGAACACGGTGGCCGCCTTCGTAAATATCGCGTTTGCCGCCTCGGTAAGGCCCGTTGCTGTGATGGCCAAAGTCTTTGATGCGTTGCTTCCAAGATTTTTCAGGGCCGTTGTCACTGGTCAGAATCACGAGTGTGTTGTCGCTCAATCCAGTGGCATCCAAATGAGCGAGCAGGCGCCCGAGATGGTGGTCCGTTTCGATGACGAACTCGCCATAGCCACCGCAGTCACCTTGGCCCCAGAACTGAGGCAGTGGGCAAACGGGATAGTGAGGGGATGTCAGCGGCAGATACAAAAAGAACGGTGCGTCGCTGGCAGATGCTTCGTTTGTTGACTTCGATGTGACGTTCGTGATCCACTCGATGGCTTTGTCGGTGAACCGCGTCAGGCATTGATTGTCGATGAAGTCATCGGCAACCTCGATGGTTGTGTTTTTGAATCGTTGGCGTGCTTCGCCTTCCGTTTGCAGGTAAGGCGGTTGAATACGATAGTCGACATGCCGTTTGTTGGGTTTCTTGCCGGTCCATGACGTGGGTGGGACCGCCGCATGACGTCCATCAAACCAAGCCAAGACGCCGTAGTTCAGCGAGGCGGGGATGCCAAAGAAGTGATCAAAACCTTTGTCGAGCGGCATGTCGAGAACAGGCTTGGACCAATCTCGGTTCTTCGGCGTGCCTGGGAATTGCATGCCCAAGTGCCATTTGCCAACCATTCCCGTTTGGTAGCCTTGGTCACGAAGAAAGGATGCCAGGGTCATTCGGTCGTCGGCGATCAAGCATTTTCCCTCGGCGTTCATGACACCTTTTTTAAGTGTCGTTCGCCAACTGTAGCGACCGGTTAGCAATCCGTAGCGGGATGGTGTGCAGACGCTGTCGCTGGAGTGAGCGTTGGTGAAGGCGATCCCCTCTTTCGCGAGACGATCCATGTTGGGCGTCGCGAATTTCGCGTCGGGGTTGAAACTGCTGACATCGCCAAAGCCTTGATCATCGGTGTAGACGATGATCACGTTCGGGCGTGCGTCGGAAGACGCTGCGGCGGGCGTTGGCTGTGCGACCAGCGAGGGTGACGGAAGGGCCGTGCAAACCAGTGCGATCGCGAAAAAAGCGAGGAGCGTTCGGTGGGCGTCATGCCGACGCGTCCGAGGCGGAATGGAGGAAGCAGTGGGGGATGAATTTGAATGCATGGGGGGCCCGATGTCGACGAAGAGGTGCGGTAAAACCACTTCGGATTGTATTCGAATCAAACGTCGGATTCCGAATGCACTTTCATTTCCTGGGGCCAACCCTTGTCAGGGTGTTGATTGAATGCATTTCGCAGATTGAGCGATCAGCCGAGAGGCGATTCCCACGGTTACCTGAGACACACCCGAAGCAATCGCGTTCCCGCCGCTTCAATCGAGGCGCAGCTATGGCTGTGAAGGCTGCAGCCGCTCGGCACGACGGAAATATTGTTCCGCCTTTTCGGTTTCGCCAAGTGCATCGTGCATGGCACCGAGGTTGTAGGTGGCACTGACGTGATTGGGCGCGATCGCCAACACGCGTTCAAAGTAGCCGATCGCATCCTCGGTACGTTTCTGGTTGGCTGCGATCACGCCGAGATTCAAAATCGCGCTGACGTCCTTGGGAGTCTCTTCCAAGATGCCCTGCCAGGCCGCTGAAGCGTCATCCCACCGTTGGGATGCCATCAGTGCGCGAGCCAAATTGGTTCGGTGTTCCATTCGCTCGGGATCCAGTTGCACGGCGGTTTGGAACAGTTCCACGGCCTCTTCGTGACGTCCTTGAGCGGACCGAAGTGTGGCCAGGTTTCCGTAGGAGTTGGCATAGTTTGGGTCGACTTCGATCGCGCGGTTCAGGGATTTCTCCGAGGCTTCGAAGTTGCCCATCATGCCTTGGGTGGCGCCCAGTCCGTTGTGGGCTTCCGCCAGTCCCGGGGCGAGTTCGGTGGCTCGGGTGTAGAGCGAAAGGGCCTCTTCCAGATCACCGAGGTTTTGGCGTGCTTGTGCCAAGTTGATGACCGAATCGACGAACGTGGGTTTGATCTCCAGCGAACGTCGCAGATGCGTTTCGGCTTCGAGGTAGTCGCCTCTTCGGTTGAGCAACGCACCTAAATTATTGTGAGCCATGAACGAATTGGGGTTCTTGTCCAGCGTGTCCCGCCAGAGCACTTCCAGTCCGCTGTAGATCGTCGCTTGGCTGAATGAAACCGTGGCGAGCAACAACGCGGCACCGGCGGCCATCAGTTTTGGGAGGTGGCGACCCAAGCCATATTCTTCTTCGTCGGGATTCTTTGGACGCAGCCAAGTCGCGACCACGCCAACCACCAAAGCAATCAGTGGAACGCTGCCCATGTAAGCGAAGTGATCCGCGACGAACGAGAACCGCATCGGATAAACGTCAAAGAAACCCAAGGCCGGGAACAGCGTTCCGGCGTACAAGCAAACCGCGGCAATCGGGCCGCGACCCAAACGACCACGCGTCACGAATAGCGTGATCATCACGGCCACCGCAGCGATTGGAAATGCGTTTTGCCACCAGGACGTGACATCGATTTCCCAACGCGGGTAGGTGAAGATCAGCTCCGCCGGCCAGACCAATTTGCCGGCGTAAAACCAAAGGGCTCGTCCAGCAATCAGCACGCGTTGCCACAGGGACAGTTCCCAGTCGATGCCGCTGGCATCGACCTGGACTTTCTCCAGCCACACGGTGAGCAGTCCCATTCCAATCCCGATCACGAAGAACGGAAGCAGGACCATGAAGTCTTTGATACGCACCCTGCCACGTTTCCACCAGATCATCACCAACAACGCGGCCGGCAAGGTGGACGCCACGGTTTTGCTTAGCAGTGCCGCGATGAAACAAAGCAGCGCGAGAGCGTACCAGCGTCTGTGCTTGAGCGTCGATTCGTCTGCCGTTTCTGGTTGAGTGAAGTCCCAGAATCGGAGCCAGCAGAGGATGGTCAGCAGGGTGAACATTCCCGACAGAACATTCTTGCGTTCGGTGATCCAGGCCACCGACTCGACATGCATCGGGTGAACCGCGAACAGCAACGCAGCGACATAGGCCCCCGGCACCGAGACCCGCGAGAGCACTCGCCAGAGCAGCAGCGCATTGATGCAATGGGCCAGCACGTTGACCAAGTGATATCCCATGGGGTTCAACCCCCACAGGTGATTCTCAATCCAAAACGAACTGTGAACGATGGGGTAATACTGTGGTGTCGCAGAAGAATCTGTCCAAATGGCGACGAGACCTTCGAACGTATGCAGGGTTGGGTTTTCGGTGACGTAGTCGTCGTCGTCCCAAATGAATCCACCTTGAATCGCGGGCAAGTAAGCGATGATGGTGAGGCTGCACAACGCTGCGGCCAAGGCCCATTTCGAGAGAGCACTCGTTGTGAAAAACGGCCGGTTGGGCTGGCCGGACAGTGGTCCCTTGGCAGGCGACGAAAGGCTTTCCGTGTTGGCGTTCATGAGTTCTTGTCGCTTGCCGAGGGGATGGGACTGCCGTGCGGGTCCTTCTCTGGCGAATCAGTTTGATGATCGAGTTGGTCTTGAAGTTGGCGATCAGTGAAGTGTTCGAGTTGGTGAGCTTGCTGGTGAATCCGGCTGCCTTCTGAGTCGACTTGGGTGACCAAGTATTGTTCCCACAACCGGTGCGAGCGAACCAGCGATTCCGCTTCCGAACGGCCAAGACTTGTGAGTTTGGGGACGAACACTTTCGAACGATCGGCGGAGTTCGTCGTGGCTGGTTTCGAAGAGACTTGGTTCGCAGTGGCTGAGTTGGGAGTGTTAGCAGATGTCGGCGTCGGATCTGCTTGAGTGGTTTCGATGCGGCCACGCCAAGCGTGATACTTGACCGCGGTTTTGATTGCGAAACGATTGGTCAGCAAGACGTCTGCCATCCACGCATCCAGGTCGGCTTGCATCGCCATCGCGTCTGCGATCGGACGTTCGTCCAAGGTTTTCTCTTCCATTCGGTAAAGCAACGCCAAGACGTCGTCGGTGAGAATGGTCCAACGCAACCATTGTTTGCGAATCCACTGAGGAATCAATCCGCGGCGAGGCGACGCCACCACGGCCAAAGTGAACGCAAATCCGGTGGCGACCGCCATCATGCCCGCGGTGGTGGTGCTGCGGAAACCGAACCAGGTCGGGATTTCCACCGCGGCGACGTGACCCGCCCAAGCGGAGGCGGCACCGATCACGCACGCCAACAGAATCATGACTCCCAATCGGTCGGTCAGCAAATACGCGGTTGCGGCGGGGACAACCAACATTGCCACCACCAGGATATTGCCCACGCTTTCAAAGCTGGCAACAGCCGTCACGGCCACCAACGTCATCAGAACGTAATGAATCGCTTTGGCTGAGAAGCCACTGGAGGTGGCCAGCTCGGCATCAAAGGTCGCCATCTTCAGTTCCTTGAAGAATAGTCCCACGAAGGCAGCGTTGATCAGCGTGACGATCGACAGCACCACCACGACTCGCGGGACGTTCGTGCCGCCAAGGAAAGGGATTGGAACCGTCCAGGTATCAAGCGGCGTCGATTCAATGGCTCCGTACAACACGCATCCTGGATCCAGGTCGACTCGATCGGCTGCCAGCACGATCATGATCAAACCAGCCGCGAAGAGGGTCGTGAACACAACGCCCATCGAGGCACCCTCGTCGACTTCGCCACGAACGTGAATCCAGTCGGATAGCAGGGCTGTGAGAACACCCACGATCACCGCGCCGAGGAACATCCATCCGCTGCTGCGGCTGCCTGAAATCAAAAATGCAGCGGCCAAACCAGGCAGCACCGCGTGGCTGATTGCATCTCCGAGAAGACTCATTCGGCGAAGCACAAGGAAACAGCCGAGCAACGACGACGCCACCGCGCATAGCATCCCGGCCGCGACGATCCATCCGTCCAAAGCCCAATTCCATTCCAACGTCCAAAATGGCGAGGTGTCAGCGAAACCAATCATGTTTCAGCACCTTCCGTGGAGGAGGCGTGAGGGTCATTGGGCATCCGGCGCTCACCCAGTTCGGCGTTGAGCAACGATTCGAGTTCGGCAACCGTTTCTGGTTCCAGCACGTGTTCAATTGCGTCGGCGTCGCGGTCGACTCGTTGCGGCGCGATGTCCGCGTGATGAATCAAATACAGTTCCCACAATCGGTGGCGTCGCGTCAGCCGGCGAGCCTCCGATTCACCTTGCTTGGTGAGTGCAAATTCCATCTTCGTGATGTTCTCGCTGATCCAGCCATCTTTGGAGGCTTGCTCCAGTATTTTGCGCAATCGTTTGTTGGACCAACTGCGGGCTTTCACAAGTTCATCCCAGGAAACGGCCAGTCGATTGGGGTCGGTTTCAAACAACTCGTAGAGTTCACGTAGCAAATGTTGTCGATCGATGCTGGCGTTGAGCGACCGACGACGCCACATTCGAATTAACAATCCTCGGCGAGCCCCGATCAGCAAGCTGATCAGAAAGCCAACGCCCGTTGTCAGCACAATCATCGCGCCACTGGGCAGTCGCGGCAGCATCGCACTGGCAGCCGCTCCCACCAAACACCCCGCCATGCCGATTGCAGATGAAAGGACCATCATCCAGACCAACCGGTCTGTCCAAAAACGAGCGGATGCGGCAGGGATCACCAAGAGGGCGATCACCAAGACCAACCCAACCGCTTGCAGACCGATGATTGTGATCACGACCACCACGCTCATCAGAGCTGCATCCAGTAGGACGACTGGGTAGCCGCGAGAACCAGCGAAGGCCTCATCGAAACACAGCAGTTTGAACTCTTTGAACAAGCCCACGCAGATCACGATGCAAATCAGCGATGCGACGGCGATCAGCCAAGCGTCGCTTTCGACCATCGATGCGGTCTTGCCGTAGATAAACGATTCCAGTCCAGCTTTGTTGCCATTCTTCATTTGCTGGGCGATCCCCAGCAGTTCCAAACCCAATCCAAAGAAAACGCTCAGCACGATCCCCAGCGCCGCGTCTTCTTTGATGCGAGTGCCACGCCGAATGATCAGAATCGACGCGATTCCAAACATGCCCGACACCGTGGCACCCGCCAACAAAACCGGCAGCGAACGACCGTTGCCACCCATCGCCGTGACCCACAGGAAAGCGATCGCGATTCCGGGCAGTGCAGCGTGGGCGAGCGCGTCGCCGACCAAAGCACGGCGGCGGAGCAGCGTGAAGCAGCCCACCAGCCCCGCGGCAAGTCCCAGCATCGCGGCGCCGAAAATCACGACTCGCGTGTTGTGATCCTGAAGGCTGATCACACGCCAAAGGTGCTCGGGCATCAGATCGACCGTTCCCGGCGACGCATCGCTTCGGTGGCTTCGTCCAGCAGCGTTAATCGACCACCATAGGTTTTCTGCAGGTTTTCGCTGGTGAAAACGTCCTTGGTTTTGCCAGACGCGACGACTCGCATGTTCAGCAGCACGACGTAGTCAAAGTAGTCCGGCACCGATTGCAAATCGTGGTGAATCACGACCGCCGTTTTTCCGTCGGCTCGCATTTGCCGCAGCAAGTCGATGATCGCGGCTTCCGTGGCTGCGTCGACGGCCGCCAGCGGTTCGTCCATCAAGTACAGGTCGGCGTTTTGAACGAGCGCACGAGCCAAGAACGTACGTTGTTGTTGACCACCGGATAGCTGACTGATTTGGCGATGGGCGAGATCAGCAATCCCGACGCGAGCGAGCGCCTCTCGGGCCATGTCGCGGTGCTTCTTGCGAACCGGTATGCACCAGCCCAATTGTCGATACAGTCCCATTGTCACGACATCAAGGGCATCGACAGGAAAGTCCCAGTCGACGCTTTCGCGTTGCGGGACATAACCCACTCGGCCGCGAGATTTGGAATACGGTTGCCCAAAAAACTCAACTCGCCCGGACGCTCGGGGAATCAAATCCATGGCGGCTTTGAGAAGCGTGCTTTTGCCGGCCCCGTTGGGACCGACGATGCCGACCAAGTTGCCCGCGGGGATTTCCAGTTCCACATCCCAGATAACGGGCTTGCGGTGGTAGGCGACTGTCAGGTCATCCACCTTCAACGCGATTTCGGAGGACGTGTCACCGGAACCTAAGGCGGCGGGGCCGTTCGGAAGGGAAGGTTCAGCGGGGATGGCGGATGAACTCATGGTGCACAACAAAGGGCTGGACGGGGACGATGCCTAGTTCGGAACGTTGGAAGTCTCGACGGTCGTTTCCGCGTCCATGCTCAGTTTACCTCGCAATCCATTTCTCGGGGCGTTGCCACCCAAGGCTCGGGTGATCAGTGTCACATTGTGATCGATCATGCCAGGGTAGGTGCCCTCGTAGGTTCCCGCTTCTCCAGCGGCATCGGAATACAATTCTCCTCCGATTGTGACCGAATGACCGCGAGAACGCGCGCCATCGATCAGGGCTTGGATGCTTTTCCCATTCACGCTGGTTTCGACGAACACGGCAGGAACCTTCTTTTCAACGATCAAGTCGACCAGTTCGTTGATGCGTTGCAAACCGGCTTCTGAGTCGGTTGAAAGTCCCTGCACACCCATGACCTCGATCCCGTAAGCCCGGCCAAGGTAGCCGAATGCATCGTGCGAGGTGATCAGGATTCGTTGGTCTTCTGGGATCGTTGCCAGAGCGGCTTTCGCGTCCGCAGCCAGGTCTCGCAGATCCGACTGGTAGTTGGCCGAATTCATCGCAAACGTATCCAGGTGCTCGGGCAGTTGTTCGCCTAAAACTTCTGCGACTTTGTTGGCGGTGAGCGACCACAATTCCACATCGAACCAGACGTGGGGATCGGGGTGGCCGGTTCGCTTGGAATCGGACAACAATCGATCCGGGGCCAAGTCCCCTGTCACGGCGAAAACGGGTTTGGACTTTCCGACCTTCGCAAGCGTGTCTGACATTTTGCCTTCGAGCATCAAACCGGAATAAAAGACCACGTCGGCATCCAATATTTGAGCCACGTCATCACGAGTCGTTTTGTAGAGGTGCGAACAGCAGCAGCATGATCGTGCCGTGGATGGTGAACATCTGGTTGTACTGCTGGTTGTCCACGACCTGCAGCCCCGGTTCCAGCAGCTCGGCCCGGATGACCATGGCCATCAGCCCGGCGACGAGGAAGAGCGTGAACGAGGTGGCGAGGTACAGGTGGCCGACGACCTTGTGGTCCGTCGTCGCCAGGACGTTGCCGATCCGCGTCCCCCGGCGGTGGAGCGCGAGCGCGTCGGCGACGCTGGTGTCGTCCCTCCCCTGCACGGCCGTCATCCAGCCTGCCCTCCTCTGCGAGCCCGTCGGCGCCCACATACCAAGGAGGCCCCGCTTCAAACGCCGCGGGCGGGCATCGCGGGCGGTGTTCCGGGCAGTACGGCGGCATGGAGCAGATGACGTTGAGCAGCCCCGCGTTCGCCCACGACGGCCCCGTCCCGGTGACGCATTCGCACGCGTCGGGGGACATCTCGCCGGAGCTGAGGTGGTCCGGCGTGCCCGCCGCGTGCCGCGAGCTCGCCCTCTCCTGCGAGGACCCCGACGCACCCGGCGGCACGTTCGTCCACTGGATGCTGGCCGGGATCTCGCCGGACCGCGAGCGGCTGGCGGCCGGGGAGGAGCGTCCGCAGATCGCCCGGGGCCGCAACGGCTTCGGCGACCTCGGCTACGGCGGCCCCCAGCCGCCCGCCGGGCACCCGCCGCACCGCTACGTGTTCACCCTGTACGCGCTGGAGTGGCCCTCCGGCCTGACCTCGGGCTTCTCGATGGACGACATGCGCGCGGCCCTGCAGGACAAGGTCCTCGTGACCGCCACCCTCGTCGGCACCTACAGCCGCTGACGTCCCGGCGCCGGGGCCCGCCGCCGCGGTCAGGGGACGGCGCGCAGGTGCACGTCCCGGAGGACGACCGGGCTGTGCTCCGGGAGGTCCTCCGGCTCGCGGCCCGCGATGAGCGCGTCCAGCCGGTGCAGGAAGAGTCCCTCGCGCAGCGCCCACGGGCAGATGGCGAGCCGGTCGAGGTGCAGGACGTCCATCACGCCCTCTGCCACGATCGCCCCGGCGAGGATCTGGCGGGCCCGCGACGCCTTGATGCCCGGCAGCGCGGTCCGCTCCGCGTCGGACAGCTTCGCCAGCCGCGGGATCCAGCGGTGCAGCTCCGCCCGGTCGAGGTGCCGCTCCCGGTAGCTGCCCGCCTTCGCCTTCGGGGCCCCGCACAGCCGGGCGAGCTGGGCGAACGTCTTGGACGTGGCCACGGCGGTCGCCGGCGGCGGCAGCTGCGCGATCCCGAGCGTCGCCTCCTGCAGGACGGACCTGACGTGCGCGCGCAGCGCCCTGCGGGTGCTCTTCGGCACCGGCGGGCCGGGCGGCAGGTGGTGCCGCGTGAGCCGGCCCGCCCCGAGGGGCAGCGACAGCGCGATGTCCGGGTGCTCACCGGCGCCGACGGCGAGTTCCATGGAGCCGCCGCCGATGTCGGCGAGCAGCATCGGGCCCGCCGACCAGCCGCGCCAGCGGCGGGCCGCGAGGAACGTCAGCCGCGCCTCCTGCTCCCCGGTGAGGGAGCCGAGGCGGACGCCGGTGGCGGCGCGGACCTCGCCGACGACGTCGTCGCGGTTGGCCGCGTCGCGCAGCGCGGACGTCGCGAAGGG
>NZ_JBICHO010000277.1:0-10304 GCF_043100905.1 Rhodopirellula sp. JB055
TCGCCCGGCTCCATCAGCTCGGTGGCTTCGGCTCCGAAGTCGGCGCGACGTGGAGGGAGGGGGAAGTTGGCGAAGTGGGCGACGGTGGGTGCCGTTATCTGCGTCGCGGAGTAACCAGCGGGGGCGAGGGCGCCGCTCCGGCTGATCGATCCCTCCCATCCGGAGGGGAGTTCGACCGAGATCCCCGAGCCTGTGACTCTCATCCCAATCTCCCGACGACGGCCACGGCTGCCAGGGCGAGGGCCGCTCCGCTCAAACCGCGGGTAACCGGCACAGCGACGGCGGCCATCGAACGGTTGAAGGCAGTGAGGCGGCTGGGCCGGTCTATCCACCCGGCGGCCAGAGGAAACACTGAGCGGCCGACGCCGAAGGCGGCTCCGACGATGGCCCCGCCGAGAGGATCGCCGACCGCCACGGCGGACACCGCCAGCGCCCACACCAGCCAGGTGACCACATAGGTGGCTGCTCCGGCGCCGAGTTGGGCGCCGAACGCTCCGCCGTAGACCCAACCCCTGAACGCGCCGATCCAGTCCTCGTTGACCTGACGATGCGGCCCCGGTGGCCGGAGTTTGACCAGATCCAATCCTGCGGCCACCGCTATCGCTCCGACGGCGGTGGGCCACCGCCAAGTTTGTCCCGGGAGGAGGCTGCCCGCTGACGCCAGCCCGAGTCCTACCAGGGCCGCCGTGCCAGTTGCACCCACCACAAACGCTGTGACGGTGAGCCACCATCGGTTGTTACGTGCCCGCTCACCGAGCGGGTGAATGCTGGACAGCATCGACTCCCCTCAAGGTGACCAGTGCGAGCGCAGGGCGGCCAGCACCGCCACGATGGACGCCAGGGCGGTCATGTCTCATCCCCGTGCGGGTTGCGGTAGAGGCTCTCATGCCCCGGATCGATCCCGGCTTCCGACAGCTGGCGGGAGGTCCGATCGGCCCGGTGGCGGGCTCAGCGATACAACCTGCAATCCGTCAAAGCCTTTCGCGCGGACCTCGAGAACGATTCACAGGATTACCTCCGCCGTCTCGAACTGGAACACCGAACGATCGGAAAGCAGGGCCAAAAGACCCGCAAATTGGGACGAGAAATCGGTCCCGTGCGACTGGAAATGGATTGCCGCTGCCCAAAAATCCTGAAGCAAACCATCGCTTGGAAGCGAGCCCAGTATCAACGCACCCACATTCTGGACCTGTTCCTGCCGGATTGGACCCGCGACCTGATCGAGACGCTGTACACCAACTGCTTCGAAAGACCTGGACTGCAGCCAGATTCGCCGGTGGGCGGCAGCGAGTTTTCAAACGAGTCGCTGCGTGGAATCTGCTCCGTGCTCTGGGCCGGAGACCAGCCCGTCGCCACACACATCGGCATGATCGAGCACGGGCGGCTGCACTATTGGTTCCCGGCTTACGATCCCGCTTACGCCCGATATTCGCCTGGGACCGCTTTGTTCACCGAAATCATTCGCAAAGCCACTTCGCACGGAATCCACTGCGTCGACATGGGATACGGTGAACAACCGTATAAGAAGAAACAGACCGGCACGACCACCGACGTCTTCCACGGCACCATCACGGACTCCCGCTGGCATCGAATGGCATTTGCCGCGGAAGCCAGCATGATCCAGGCCTTGAAACGGGTGCCGATGAAGGAGACCGTCAAACGGGCAATCCGGACGATCAACCCTTCGGCAGGGATCAAGAAACTCAAGTAGCCCGCCGAATTCGACGGGCCACTGTGGAGATTCGATTGCAGCCTTCCGGTTGCGAAACGCTTCTTTTGCTTACTTGCTCGGTGGCAGCAACACCGAATCGATCACGTGGATGACGCCGTTGCTGGCCATCACGTCAGTCTTCACGACCTTCACATTGTCGTTCAGCATGACGGTTCCGTCTTTGACTTCAATGCTGACTTCGCCGCCCAGCGTCTTTGCCGAATCGAGCGTAACCACCGTCTTGGCGGGCACTTTCCCGGCAACGACGTGGTACTTCAAAATCGCGACCAATTGATCCTTGTTTTCGGGCTTGAGAAGATTCTGCAGTGTGCCTTCCGGTAACTTTTTGAACGCCTCGTCAGTGGGCGCAAAAACGGTGAATGGTCCTTCACCGCTGAGCGTTTCCACCAACCCACCTGCCTTAACGGCAGCTACCAGCGTGTTGAACTTCGCCGCGATCGCGGTCTCGACAATGTTCTTTTTCGCAGTTTCATTGTGGTGATCTGCCTGGACGGTGGCGGGCAGAACAAACAGTGCCAATGCAGCCAAAAATACTTTTTTCATCTTAAATTCCGTGGTTCTAAAACGAGAGGTGGTTCACTCGAGCTTTTAAAGAGACATTCCGACGGCGGCCGCCGCCGGATCGCCCACTCGATTGGCTGATTCGCGAATCGCTGGACTGTATCCCCCGGACAACCGGGAACGCGAAAATAGCCCTCTGACGGCCTCCGCCGCGGCTGGCAAGCTTGAACACCAAATTACAAATGCCGCGAAACCTCCCAGGAATTCGCGGGTTAGAACATTCGAAACAACTTTGGTTTCAGTTTGTACGCCGCGGTCATTTCACCGCCGTGATGACTGAACGCCCTCTCCTCATCTGACCATTTCGAAGGGTTACCCAACAATGAGCCGTTTGTTCCAAGTCCGAATCGCTCCCAATTTGCGTTTCTTTGCCATGCTGGCAATGGTTGCTGGCCTGACGCTCCAGTCGATGTCCCTCGCCAACGCCCAAGGCCGCGGTGGTCGCGGTGGAGGCGGCGGCTTCCCTGGCGGCGGTCGCCCTGGTGGCGGAATGATGGGAGGCCGCGGTGGTGGCGGCGGATCGGTCCTCGGCTTGCTCCGTGCCGAAAAAGTTCGCGAGGAACTCGGGATTGATGAGCAACAAACCGAAGCCTTGAAGAAACTCGAAGAGCAGTCCCGCAACCAAGATCGCCCTGACTTCGACTTCCGCAACGCTTCAGAAGAAGAACGCAGCGAATTCTTCGAAAAGATGCAAGCTCAACGAGAAGAGCAAGCCAAAGAGACTCGCATGCAACTGGAAACCGTTCTCACGCTGGAGCAAATGGAACGCTTGGACGAAATCGCGATCCAAGCTCAAGGTCTGATGGCACTCTCGTCACCCGAAGTTCAAAAAGAACTGGCGATGACGGAAGAGCAAAAGACCAAGCTCACCGAAATCCGCTCGGGCATGGAAACCAAAATGCGTGAAGAGATGCGTGAGATCATGCAAAGCCGCGATCGCGAAAAAATGCGGACCGCCATGGAATCGATGCGCGAAAACATGGAAAAAGAAGTGATGGACGTGCTGACATCCGAGCAAAAAGAGAAGTTCGAAGAGATGAAGGGCGAGCCATTTGAACTGGAAGCCCTTCGTGGTGGCGGACGCGGCGGCCGTGGTGGCGAAGGCGGTGCACGTGGAGGTCGCGGCGGTGAAGGCGGCGAAGGCGGCGAACGTGGCGATCGCGGTGGACGCGGCGGCCGTGGCGGACGCGGTGGCGAGTGATCCGACCTATCTCACTGTTCTTCCGAATGCCCCGATCGCGGGCGACCTGCTCCCACTCCATACGTGAGAGCTGACGCTCGCATCACAACCCAAGACTCAAGCCTCGTGTGCCTTGCACACGAGGCTTGTTTCGTTTGCCCCGATCCGCAATTGCACAGCGGGGCTCACCCAGCGAGAGCTCATTCAGTCGCCCGAGTCCAGAGATCGATGTGCACGGCCGACCATCGCATTGAGATCCACGACTAACAGCCTGCTGGTTTGACTAGCAGAACGCGATAACGTTCGGATCGTCTCCGGCAACTGCGGACAAGCGACCGTCGCCTGATCGTCCGATCGGCCAAACGTTTTTAAAACGACAGACTGCTAAGCGCGAATCGAATCCACCGAACGAGCATCTCGCCTGTTCGGGCCGAGCCGATCCTGCGTGCCAAAGGCGTCCAGCATGGTGTTGTAAACATCGAGGCCTTCGGCCCGCACATCCATGATTTGCCCGGTCTTGAATCGCCCATTGGCACCGGTGATGCAGTGGAAGACCCCCGAAAGCTCTCGCTTCACATCGTTGTGACGCCCGTCACCGGACTCCGTCGAGATCGTGATCAATGAGTTCTCCAAAATGGTGCGTCCATTGGGCTCTCGACAATCTTCGCTATCCAGTGCACGGAGAAAATAGGCGACCTCCTGCATTTTCATATGAGCGTGGGCTCGCAGCGCCTCGTTCTTTTTCTTCTCGTTGAATTTGTGCCACCATTCATGACTGCAGCCTTTGTCGCCGCTGGCGTTCTGCTGCTTGGCATCGTCGAACTCCCATCGTTTTTTACCGTCGTACTCGTAGTCGCCGGTGAGCCGAATGCGTTCTCCAGCGGCGAGGAACGTTAGCGCTCCGAACCGGACGCGGTCCATCTGCACCGCCAAAGCATAAACATCCGATAACAAACGCCATTCGGCAGACAATTGCTCCAGCGTGATATCGATGCCCTGGCCGCCTGGGTCCGCCGGACCGCCGTGCGGAATGATCGAGCGAGGCGGCACTTGCGGACCATCCTGCGAGTGTTTCATCGTGAAAGCACGCTGCTCAAATTCTCGAATCCGGTCCAAGTGGTCCGCCACCCGAGCCCGTGACGAAGCCCCCAGCGGCGAGTTGGCACCGGTGTAGTGCCGATAGTCCTCGACAACCGTATCCAACACACTTCGCTTCAATCGCTCGCTTCGATCGCCACCCGCCATCGAGACTCCACCGAACACGCGATCAAATAGCTCCCGTGGCTTTTCCTGTATGGTCGCGGCGACGGTGCCGTCCATGTTGTAACTGTGGACATAGCGTCCGACGCGGGACCGGCGAAAGAAGGTCCCGGCCACCAAGGTCGGCACCATGCCCTCGGGCAGCCCATCGGGATAGTGCGTTCGACGAATCACTTGGTCAATCGAAGGGCCGCCCGACTTCGCCTCGCCGTCGGGTGGCTCTGCCGTGAACGCGGCGGTGGCACCGTCATAGTGAGCATTGATGCCTTTTTCATCACAGCGAATATGATCGACGTCCCGCATGATGAGCAGTTTTTTACGGAGTGGCTGAAGCGGTTCGAGGACGCCCTGATAACCTTCCTTTTGCAACGGTGCGGGAATGCCGAGGCCAAAGAAAACATTGAACGCTCGGACTGGAACCTCACGAGATGCCGTGGCGGCGGCAGCGGTCGTCCCCAGCATCTCCTCCAACAGAGGCAACCCAACCGTGGCGGCACCGACACTGCGAAGCATCGTGCGTCGATGAATGAGATTGTTTTTCATAACATTTCCTACTCAGAACCTTGGAACGAGATGCACCGGAGTACCATTCGGCGACGACTCTTTGCGTTTCATCTTTCCAGCTCGCGTCAGTCAACGCCCTTCTGCCCGCGAGCTTTTTGGACCAGATCACTCATCACCACGGCGGTGACTAGATCGGCGTATCGTCCACCCGCGTCGGTCGCAGCCTCGTGAATCCGCTGAACTTCCGTCGCATCACGCGCCCCCAACGGACGCCCAAGCGCGAACTGCGTCACCTTCCATGTAAGCGTCTCGCGAACGCGATCGCTGCTGGACAGCAACTTCATCAACTCAGCAGGTGTTTTGTACTTCTGTGGCTTCGCTTCCCCGGGAATCACCAATTGCCCGTCCGAACGCAACGTGTTGCCAAACTCGTCTTGGCGATGAAACGCCCCCAGCCCATCGAATTGTTCCAAGCCAAACGCCAGAGGCTCAAACTTGATGTGACAACCACCACACGACTCGTTGCGAATCCGATCTTCGGCAACATCACGGTGTGTCATACCGGGGCTGGGAGGAACCGGCGTCGTATCCACTCCGGGCGGCGGGGCACCGATCACTCCCCGTAGCAGGTCCCTCATCACGAACAAACCACGAGTGACCATGGATGCATCATCGCCGCCAATGGTCAGCACGCTGCCTTGGGTCAACAACCCTCCTCGAGTAGGCTCGCTCGAGAGATCGTAGCGTCGCAGGCCCTCTCCACGAGGCTTCAACCCGTAATGCTTTGCCAATCGAGGCGTCGCGTAGGTGAACTGTGCATCGAACAATTCATTCAGCGGTCGTCCCTGCTTCCAAGCGACCTCTTCGAAGTACGCTAGCGTTTCATTGCGCATGTCCATCCCCAACTCGGGTGTCCAAGAGGGATAACGTGCTGAGTTGGGACGCATGTTGGTAAGCCGACTGAGGTTCAACCAATCCGCAGCAAACTGCTTGGACCGCTCGACTGCCCGGCGATCTTTTAACATCCGTTCGACTTCTTCTCGGCAGCGATCGCGATCCGCCAACCGCCCTTCGCGAGCAACCTTCAACAACCTTGCATCAGGAGGCCCACCCCACAGGATGTAACTCATGCGAGACGCCAGTTCAAAATCGCTGACTCGCTGACTGCTACTGCCAGCGGGCTGCTGTTCGATTCGATAAATAAAACGAGGCGATTGCAACATCGCTTCGATCATCAGCCCGACACCTTGTTCGAAGCTTCCACCTGCACTTGCCACCGCGGTCAGAATCCCGCTGTAGTTCGAAATCTCGCGATCATCCAGTGGTCCCCGGAGTAGCCATTCTCCAATCTTGCCGACCAGGTCACGAGCCGTGGCGTCGGTGTTCAGACTTTGTGAGTGGGAGAAACGCTTGGCAAACGACAAGACGTCCATTCGCCCCACGACCTTCTCCGCCAACTGCGCGTAGGCCTCAACATGTTTCAAATCGACGCTCAAGTTGTATGCGGTGTTGCTGAATCCATCGGCCCGCAAATCCGGCGGCAACATTTGCACGGCCTCCTCAGAAATATCAACGCCCACCGTGCTGCGAACTGTTTCGATGTACTCCGGAATCGTCAACCGCTGCACCCAACTGTCACTCGCACCCGGATTGGAAGCGTAAACCGCTGGATCAATTCGCTCGATCGACCAAGCGGCCCCATCATCGATCCATTTTCGAATCAGCGTCAAATCCGTAGAAGTCAGTCCGGGGCCCGATGGTGGCATGTCGCCAGACTCCACTTGCTCCCACAACAAACTCGCCGCCGCCTTCCCCGGAACGATCACGTTGCCACTCTCGCCACCGGCGAACGCAGCGGATTGACGGGACAGATCTAGGTCGCCCTTCTTTGACGCCGAGTCATGACATTCCAAACAATGGCGAGCTAGGATCGGAGCAATCTTCGTGGCAAACGTCTGCTCGGCCCGAACCTTCGCGAGCCGTTGAGCTTCGCGTGGATCGACGCTTGCACTCGGGCCAGCCTGATAGTTCTCCGAGACCTCCGGAACGCGAAGTGCCCGCGAATAAAGAGCAACAAGCTGCAATTCTCCTAGCCAAGGACGCCCGCCCGAACGCTCGTTCACGAGCACCAACGGAAAACCGTCATCCCAGTTGGAAAACTTTCCCGAAACCAACTTCGAAGCCGTTTGCTTGCCATTGAGATAGAACCGAACATTTCCATTACGATCTCGAGTGAAGACGACATGCGTGAGCCTGGTTGTGACCTTGCCCTTGCCGCTCTCCGTTTCAGGCAGCCCGTTGTCACTGGTCGAGGTTGTTCGCAAACGAACTTGATAACGATCGCCTTCTTGCCCCAGCGTGATGTTCCGTTGGACGGAATTGCTGGACAACGAAACAATCCGAGCCGGCCCTTTTTGGATCGTGTTCTTCGGCTTGATCCAAGCTTCCACTGTCAACGCATTGGAACGTTTTAATTGATCAACCAGCTTGCCAGCCGAACCGATCGAGAAAATCTTGGTCGCCGAACGCACGTCGAGCGAGCCATCACCCCAGCTCACCGCCGAGGCATCTTGGATTCTCAAATCCATCGGTGCTCCGTTCCCGCTGCGATCCTTGATCATGTCGCCGCGCCCTGCTTCGAACGTATAAAACGCCACCAATCCATTGCTGACACGAAACGTTTCCTCGGCCAACGTTGGCGGCAATTGACTCAGGCCAAATGTCAGGCTCACCAACACCACAAAGTTCGATCGCTTGAAATCCAACACGCTTGCTCGCTTCCGGGTGATGGGGTGGTTCGACAAATCGCAGGGATGACCGACCAGCAATCGGCAAAACCTTTTGCCCCGAATCGCTCCTTCGCTTCGCGGCCGATTGCGGTGCTGTCTTGAAGAATTCCTGGAAACTTAAACAATCCCTGAAACAACCAAACGCCCAGGTGGATTGCACCCCCTACTGTACAGCACCAGAGGACGGAATGCTGAAGGCACGCACCGCGACTCGCACGAGGCGACTCACCGAGACGCTGAGCGAAACACAGTGAGTGCAATCAGTCGCAGAGAACGACGTACGCAATCGCTTGAGCACGGCACCCGCCCAGGCTGAGATGAATGGCATCGATCTCAGCTTCTTCCGCCAATTGCGCGGCGATGCCATGCAGCGTGATCGTTGGTCCTTCGCCGGGCAGCGTCGTGATCTCGATCTCAGTCCAACTGACGCCACGGCGATGACAACGCAGCGCCTTGAAAACAGCTTGCTTCGCCGCCCACCGACGCGAAAAATGGCCTGTCGCGTCGGGGCGCTGAGCACAATGGTCAATTTCAGCAGCGGTGAAAACTCGCTCGAGGAATTGCTCCCCATGCTGCTGGATCATCTGAGCGATCCGAGCACACTGAACAATCTCCGTCCCGACTGCCACGATTGCCATGTCTTATTGCAGCCCACAATTGCGTCGCGCCCGCTCGACCACGCCCGCGGCCACCTCGCGTGCACGTTTGGCACCCGCCGCCAAAATATCTCGCACGGTATCCAGGTCGGCTTCCAGCTCAGCTCGCTTCTCACGCGCCGGAGCGAAGTGCTCTTCACTGACTTCAGCAACAGCCTTTTTGATTTCGCCGTAACCAAAACCACCGGCACGGTACTTCGCCGCCATTGCGTCAACCGCCGCTGGCGATGCGAACAACTGATAGAGCTGAAACAAGTGATCGTCAGTTGGGTCCTTAGGATCTTCCATCGGGCGACTGTCCGTCACGATTCGCATGATCTGCTTGCGAATTTTCTTCACGTCGCCAAACAGCGGCAACGTGTTGTTGTAGCTCTTGCTCATCTTTTGACCGTCGGTCCCGGGGACCTTTGCCCCAACGTCCAACGTTTTTGCCTTGGGCAATACGAACGTTTCGCCAAACGCGTGATGGAACGAGCCTGCCAAGTCACGGCAAACCTCGATGTGCTGCACTTGGTCGACACCCACCGGCACAATCTGCGAATCGTAAGCGAGAATGTCGGCGGCCATCAAAACCGGGTAAGTGAACAACCCAGCGTCAGCAGTGAGGCCCTTCGCCTTCTTCTCTTTGTAGGCATGACAACGTTCCAGCAATCCCATCGGAGTCCCCGTCATCAACAACCAAGTCAGCTCGGTAACTTCGGGAATATCCGACTGCACGAATAGACTGGCCTTCGCCGGATCCAACCCCAACGCGAGCAAATCCAACGCGGCGTTGAGCACATTTTCGCGAAGCACCTCAGGCTCACGAACGGTTGTCAACGCATGCAAATCAGCAATGAAGTAGAACCCCTCATTGTCCTCTTGCAAATCAATGTATTGGCGAATCGCACCAAAGTAGTTTCCCCAGTGGGGGCGACCGGTCGGCTGGATTCCCGAGAGCACTCGCATAAGTCAGTCAAACAAAGAAGAAAACTTGAACAAAGAAAGCAACGTGGAACCTGTCAACTTAACCAAATTCGGACGTTTCGGGAGATCACCCCCCGACAAAGAATCCACTGCAAACCAAAATACGAACTTGGCCCCCGACGTGGATGACAATTGGCACTTGGCAGACGACCCGACCAACACCGCAAGCATCGCTTGAAAACCATCCTCTGTTGTCGGAGCATTTTCACCCAGGATTTTTGTTTTCAGGTGGTTCCGGTCGCTTGTTCTCCTCCAACTCCAGCAACTCGTTCAACGCTTTCAACATCTCAGAACGTGGTTCCGGGTCGTCCGTCGGAAAGCCAAACCCCCGCGGAATGAATCCGATTCTGGGATGCAATGCATTCGGATCCAGGCCGACCTCATCCAGCGGTTTGCGTTTGAGAATCATGATCGTGACAGCCGCCAAATCACGGACCTCGGTGCGAATCTGTTTCTCCCCCATGGGTTCCAACAGCACCGTCCGGTCGTCTTCCAACAGGGAACGAACATCCGCGACATTGCTCTCACCACCAAATCGGCTGATCAACTGGAGCGCCAGAACCGTTTCATCGACCGAGGCATCTTGCATCCCTAACACGCGTTCCGCCAAAGGCAAGGTCCGCTTGAGGTTCTCTTGCAAGGATATCCAAAACACC
>NZ_JBICHO010000278.1:0-6925 GCF_043100905.1 Rhodopirellula sp. JB055
TCTTTTTTGGTTTGGGGCGGGGGCGCCGCGCCCTTCCGGGGCTACACACCCCCGCACTCGGCGCCCCGACCACTACGATCAATCCTAACCATTAGCTGTGACAGATCCTTATCGGGATCGAAACAAGTTGCTGGTTAGCACCTCGGTGACCATCGTTTGCAAGCCGCCGCCGTCCACTTGAACGCGGTCCAAGATGTCATCGATCTCATATTGATCCGCGCGTTCCATGTGGCGTCCGGTCGAGTAAGCCAGCAGCTTTTCAATCAAACTTCGCGTGAATTGCTGTTGCCGGGTTTCCAGCAATTTCTCTTTGAAGTCGGCAAAATTTGTGAACTCTTCCCCGGAAGGGAACTTGCCCGTCGCATCAATCTTGGCTGCCGTGCCTTTTCCCTTCGCCTTCGGATACTTGATTCGCCAGCGGCCGATCGGATCAAACGTCTCCAAGGCATATCCCAAAGGATCGATATTGCGATGGCAGACCGCACACGTTTTGTCTTGGCTGTGTTTTGACAATCGCTCTCGAATCGTCGTCGATCCACTCACATTGGCATCAATCGTCGGCACATCATCCGGTGGTGGAGGAGGCGGCGTTCCCAAAATGTTCTCCAACACCCACACACCGCGAGTCACCGGTGAAGTGTCAACACCATTCGCACTGACCGTCAGCACGCCCGCCATGCCCAACACGCCACCACGCTGACGATTTCCCGCGAGGCTGACACGCTGAAACCCATCGGCCAAACGCATCGAGTCCTTCTCAGGCAGCCCGTAGAGTTTGGCCAACTTTTTGTCGACGAATGAATAGTCGGCGTCCAACAAATCTGTTGCTGGCCCGTTCTCATCCAGGAGATGCCGAAAGAACAAACGTGCCTCTTGCTTCATGGACTCAGGAAGGTTTTCGGCGTAGTAAGCAGGAACGGCTTTTCGTGGCGGAGGCAAATTCCCGATGTCACGAAGGCTCAACCAGCTATCCAAAAAGCCGTTCACAAATTCATTCGCACGTTCCGAACGCAGCATTCGCTGGACTTGCTTCTTCAACACAGCAGGATCAGCCAACTGCCCTGACTCAGCCAAATCAAAAAGCTCTTGATCCGGAGGTGCGGCCCACAAAGCGTAGGAAAGTCGCGAGGCCAGATCGTAGGGACGCAGCAGTGTTTCTTCTTCCGGTGTGATCTCGCTGAGATACAGAAACGACGGCGAGCAAAGGATCATCTTCAACGTATCCAGCGCCGCCTGTCGTGGCGTCGCATCCTCTGACAACCGTCGCGTGTACATCGCCGCGATCCGATCACGGTCCGATTGATCCAGCGTCCGACGGTAGGCTCGTTGCCCGAACGCGAATAATTGTTCCAGTGCGTGATCCTCTTGAAAACCTCCGCTTCCAAAAACGGCGCGCTCTTCGGCGCTGCCATGGGGCTCTTCCACCGGCCCTCGGATCTTGACTTCGCCGATCCGAATGTGCGGCAACTTTCCTTCGCGAAGAAGCGAGGTTCGACTGACACCAACCTTCGGCGTTTTGAACTCATCCTTGTAGCGTCGATTCACCTCGATCACCGAAGCCCGTGACTCGTAGGGCCCATTCGGGAAAATGAATCGAGGCGTCTGTCCGGCTTCGAGCCAAACGCGAAACGGCAGCCACTCCGGTTGCTCATCCGGAACGATAGCAGTAGCCAAAATCGGCTCGATCGCTTGCGGGTAATGAATGTGCCCCTTGGTTGCATCACCAGGAACGACCGCGATTTGAAAGGGTTCCGAGAAGTCGATCCGAAAGATCTTGGGATCGTAGTGCGTGTCGCGATGCATCGCTTGGGCATTCACCTCGATGTCATAAAGCCCGGACACGGGGACGCCTTCGAGGAAGTCTTCAATGTGCCCGTAACCACCTTGTCGTGTGTCGGTGTTGGGTTGCTCATACAGAGCCAAGTACTCGAATTGGAATACGGTTCGGTGAGCGCCCGTCAGCTCTTCGTACTGCTGAAAGTTGTCGGTGAAGTGCCACGATTTGGGATCCATCTTTGGCTTTCCGAGCCGCGTCTCAACCAATCGCGAGGCCGCCTGAAAATACTGGTCCAGCAAGAATCCTGAGGTCACCAACGACTCACCAATGGTGTCGATGTGGTGACTGGTGTTTTCTTTTGGAAAGTCAGCGGTCAACCCCAAGGTATCGACGCGACGCCCAAACAACGTTGCCAGAGTGACTTCGTATTCGCGATTGGACAGCCGACGCATCACGGTCCGTCCCGTTGAGCCAGAGACCAAATTGCGGGCTTGCTCAACGCCCGCTCGCAACGTTTTCAGCAATGCCAAGCGTTCTTCGTCGGTCGGCTGCGAGGATTCCTCTGGAGGCATCGATTTCAAAGTCACCTGATCGATGATCTCATCGGTCGTGATCAATTGTTGCTCGGAAGAAATCGGCAGTTTGAACGACTCGAACTCTCGTTCCCCTTCGGCCGATCCGCTGTCGTGACACTCCAGACAGTATCGCCCCAAGAAGTCCGCCACGACCGAAGCGTCGTCCGTGTCGGTTTCGTTCGCGAAAGCGACGGGCGTGGGAGACAGAAAGCCTGCGCACAAAATCGTGAGCAACACAATGGGTCGCAACACAATGGGTCGCAACGACCGATTCTTGAATGCCTGAATCATCGTTACGAGAAAGTCCCCGTGCTGGTGCCAAAGGAATCCGTTTCCACACCCATCTTCTGAGCGATATCGACAAACAGATTGCACAACGGGACTTGCTTGCGAGTGCCAGCTCCAGCCTTCTTGAATTCACCGCGTCCGTAACCACCGCCAGCCAACACGATTGGCAAATCCGTGTTTGTGTGAGAGTTGCCGTTGCCCATCCCGCTTCCAAACAGCACAGCAGTCGAATCGAGCAGCGTTTGACCCCCGTCCTGCATTCCTGCCAGACGCGTCAAGAACTTCCCAAACTGTTGCAATTGGTAAGTTTCCAGCGTGATCAGATGTGCGATCGTTTCCTCATCATTACCGTGATGCGAAAGACTATGATAGGACTTGTCGATCCCCAGATTCTGCGGCAAGAAACTGCCGCCAATTTCCAAGGTTGCAATGCGTGTTGAGTCGGTCTGCAACGCGAGTGCAATCAGCTCGTACAACATGGGTAGGTCGTCCACCGTATTGGTGTCCGCCGGTTTATCAAACGGAGCGTCGGGCTTTGGCTGATCCGCCCAACGCTTGCGGACTTCGAGTTGTTTTTCCACTTCGCGAATCGAGCTGAAGTACTCGTCCAGCTTGGATCGGTCTTCTTGATTGACGCGTTTCGAAAGTGCCCCCGCCTCTTCCGTGATCGAATCCAAAATCGACGCTTGAAGGGCGTTCTCATTGATCATCTGAGCCCGTCGTTGTTTTGGCTCGGACACGAACAACCGCTCAAACAACTCGGCGGGTCCAGTGATCGGCGGCACTCGCACGCCTGATTTGGTCCATGACATTTGACAACCGCCATGAATGCCTCCTTCGGACCCCACGGTCAACGATGCAAACCGAGTTTGTTTGCCTATCTCATCCGCGATGTATTGGTCAATCGTCACATTGCCGTCGCGACGATTCTTGGATTCATGGTGAAGCACGCCCGACAGAAACGTGTGGACCGCAAAGTGCCCACCGCGAATGCCGTGATCCAAACCGCGATAGACGTTGATGTGATCGCGGTTTGCCGACAATGGCTTCAGCAAAGTGGTCTCTTCAAATTCGCGTCCGGGCGTTTCCGGAAAAAAGTGTTTTTGCTGGAAGCCAAGCAGGTTCCCGACGGCAACAAACCGACGAGCCTCCGTGCCTGCGCCGCGTGTCGACCGAACCGGCGAATTGCGATCATCCGCTTTCGCGACCAGCGATGGCAATCCGGGCAGGGCCAGCGACCCAGCGAGGGAACGAATGACAAAGCGACGCCGGCCGAGATTCTTTGGTTCTGACATATTCATATTCTACTCGAATCGTAAAAGTGAAACTCAACAGCCGGTCATCGTCGCGAAGCAAAATCCGCCTCACTGCAACTCGGCTCGCAAGCCCTTCATCAGCTACTCACGGACCTTGCGAGTGAATTGGTCTCGGACAGTACCGTCTTCCAACAAACAAGTGCCCTGCAACTCGTCTTGGGTGAACTTCAAAACGAAAACGTGGTTGCCTTGATCGGCCATTCCTGGTGATTCCAGGAACCAACGGTCAGTCTTGGGAGTTCGCTGCGGCACGCCCAAGCCTCCTTCGCCGATGTACACCACGCCGGTTTCGTCCAATTTTTCATCGCGGATGGGAACGGTGCGTTTGATGTTGTGCCCATCCGCTTCGCAGACCAAATCCACGTTGTATTTTTCAAACAACGGCACCCAACTCTTCAAACCTGAACCCGGTGTTTTGACTGCCGGGTAAACGGGTCGATGGTACTGAACGACCAACCAACGATGAGTCGAGCGTGATTGTTTCAATTCCGCCTTCAACCACTGTGCCTGATCGCCCGCGGTGCTGGTTTCGGAATTCAACGTCGTGAAACGAACCTCGGGACCGATGTCAAACCCGTAGTAATTCAGGTCGCCCTCGGGAAAGCCAAAAATTTCATTGAACGGTTTGCCTTTATCATGGTTGCCACGAGCGGGGATGATCGGCAGCAACCGGCCATCCGGTCCGGTCGTCAATTCATGATCCGACAACCACATCGACCAAAGTTCCATCTTGGTGCCCGTGACGATGTAATCGCCTCCGTGAGCAAACGCCAAAATGTCATCCGTCAGATCATCGTTCTCATACGATTCCGCGACCAAGTCGGCGATCACTTTGTTCATCCGCCGGCGTGCGTCTTGATCCGACCGAGAATCGCCCCCGTGCAAAAGACTGAATTCGCGATCAGTTGCCGGAGCCGTCACGAAGTAGAACAGGGGCGACTCATTTCCGTCGCTGACCATCTGGACTTCGTAAGCCGTCGCCGGCTGCAAATCCGTCAGGTGAACGTGATGGTAGTACGCCTCGAATTCACCGCCGGTGTAACGTCCGGAGGTGGCCAACTGTTCCGCGGGGCTTACGTCGCTGCCTCGGACGCGGAACCGAACGGAGTGCGAACTTCCGGCCTCTATGGTGCTCCATGAAACGGTGGCTTTGGTGGCAGGATCAGCGGTCCAACTGACTCGCCATTGGGCTGGCTGGGTGCCGGTCAGAGGAGCGTCCGCTCGCACAGCATCGCTTCCAAGCAGCAGGCTGCAAAAGACGCCCAGAACCAGCGTGCGCGTACATTTCCTAAGTTTCATCTGCGGGTTGGGCCAATCGGTGGGTGGGGGTGCGTGAGCGACCGCTAACGGCAGCAAACGCGGTGGGAGAGCGTAGTCTACATTCTACTCTCTCGAGCCACCAACCTCCAAACGACCAGACACAGGAAACTCCATGCAACCTGCTCGCGGGGTCATTCGTTCATGAATTTCGCGTCGACCGCAGTGTTGAATTGCCGCAAAACCTCGTCGCAGGTGTGGTTTTCGAACTCATAGTTCCAAGGTTCGATATACCGCATCCCCAGCTCTTCCGCCTGTTTGAACACGGTGTTGTAGTCGTTGTTTGCAAATCGATTCCGTTGGTCCGAACGCCCGATCACCTGACCGTAGAGATCACCTTCGTAGTTCTTCAGAATCGAAATCAGGTTGCCTTGGTAGGTCGTCTTGCCTGAAATCCACCACATGCCGATGCCCACGCGGTTTTCATACTCGGGCTTCTGAAATTCTCGGATCAGACGTTCGGGGATCTCAGTGCTGCGAAACAATTCGTGCACTTCAAACGCAACCGCTTTTCCGGGAAATGCGTCGAGCACGCTTTGTGTTGCCTCGGTGGATGCCTTGAGCCAGACATCACCAAATTTTTTCTCAGCGTCCCGATCCCTGGAGTTGATCCCCGCAGCACGCAGCAGCGTTTCTGACGGGACGCCATTGAAATGACCTTCGGTACCATTGCTGGTCATCTGCGGAACGTAGACCATTTTCAAACGATCGGTCCGGTATCGCTTGCCGACGGCCTGCAACATTTCTTTCAAACGTTGCTGCACGACCGGGTCCCAGTACTTTGGCATCTCGACCGGGTTGCCTCGAAAATTCATCGAGAAGGTTTCCACCTTCAGATCATTGACCAACCAACTGGGCGAGAGGGAAGTGGGACGTCTCCCTCGTCGAGCGAAGTTCGGTCGCGAACGAGTGTTTGCGCGAGCGTCGGTCGATGCCCAACCTCCATGAATGGCGAGCGTCCAGTTCATGTTGGGTTTGAGAAGACGCACCTGTTCCTCAATCCGTGTGAAATTGAACTGCCCTGGCCTGGGTTCGATTTCGCTCCAAGTGACCCGAACAAGCCCGCCTCTCATGTTTGGATTTTGAACGGCACCGCGAGTGATCACACTGGCGTAAGTACCGGTTGGCTTTTCAACTTCCTCTCCCCAGGCTTTTTCGCCCACCGCAGACGAGACGACGAACGATGAGAAGAGCAGCAGCGGAAGTATGTTTCGAGTGTTCATAGTGATATGAACGGCCGAGACAAGCGAAAGTTCCGGCCACACCGACCGTAAAAAATCAAGCTGCCCCATCCAGTGAACATGCTTGCGCCGTCGTCCCCGACGCTACCTTCGCGTCCACGACCAGTGAATCAAGATAGCGAGAGGTACGCCGCCATTGGCGATTCGAATCCAAGTCTCTGGCCAAGCGTCCATGCCCAAAGCCGTCATTCGACTTGCCGCTGTCACCAGCCCCCAAACCACCATGTAAAACGCTGCCGCACGTGAACGAAATATCAACAAAGCCAAAGCGACAAGGATGTCGAGGATGCCGATCACGACCAGAATTCTTTCCACGCTCGCTTGGCGGAATCCAAACTCGGTCCACTGCATGTCCGACAACAGGATCAGATCGATGAACGGAGCGTAACAAGCGGATCGGAAGAGCACACG